>CAYXBH010000001.1:0-21481 GCA_964463185.1 uncultured Azospirillum sp.
ATAAAAAAACGGAGATTGCAATCTCCGTTTTTTTATATTCTTTATAGCTGTCTTCTGAAGTGTCCGGAAACACTGATTTTTCAAAACAACTGATTGATATTCTAATCTTTTTCAGCGTACGGATTGCCCGTTTTGCGCACGACAATTCTGATCGGTACGCCACCAAAATCAAAGGTATCGCGCAGGCTGTTGATCAAATAGCGCAGATAACTTTCCGGCAGCCCTTCCGGATTGCTGGAAAAAATAAAAAATGACGGCGGTCGGATTTTGGCCTGTGTGATATAGCGCAGTTTTATTCGCCGTTTGTTTTTGCCGAGTGGTGGCGGATAGTTGGAAGTAACGTCGGCAAACCATTTGTTGAGCGGGGCAGTCGGAACCCGGCTGTTCCAGCGGGTATAAATTTTCAAAACCGCGGACATCAGCTTGTCCAGCCCCTCGCTTTTCAAAGCAGAAATAGTAACCGTCGGAATCCCCTCCACTTGGGTAAGCGAAGTCCGCAAACGGTATTTCAGCCGCTCAATGGCTTCTTTTTTATCGGCAATGTCCCATTTGTTGACAGCAATAATCAACGCACGTCCTTCTTCCAAAACCCGGGAGGCAATAGTCAGGTCCTGCTTGTCCAGTACCGCATCGGCATCTAAGACCAAAACCACCACCTGCGCCATATTGACGGCATAGCGTGATGACGCGGCCGACATTTTTTCAAGACTGTCGCTGACTTTGGACTGTCTGCGCAGACCGGCGGTATCAACTAGTTGGAACTTTCTTCCTTTCCATTCCCAGTCGGAGGTGATGGCATCTCTGGTAACGCCTGCCTCCGGTCCGGTCAGCATCCGTTCGTCCTTAAGCAAGGCATTGACAAGCGTCGATTTGCCGACGTTCGGCCGGCCGACGATGGCCACCCTGATCGGCCGTGCTTCGTCAAATTCTTCTTCCATCTCTGCTGTTTTGCCCGTTTGGCTTTCATCGCCGGCGGAATTTTGTTTTTCCGCAACCTCGTTCGGATAATGCTCTTTCAAGGCCTCGTAAAGGTCGAGTATACCCAGACCGTGCTCCGCGGAAAAGGGAATAGGTTCCCCCAGCCCCAGTTTGTAGGCCTCAAAACGGCTGTCTTCCTGCTGTTTACCCTCACACTTGTTGGCAAGCAATACCACCGGTTTGTGTGAGCGCCGCAAAATATCGGCAAAATGCTCGTCATACGGCTGCAGTCCGGCTCTTGCATCATAAAGGAAAAGGCAGACATCGGCATCGTTGATTGCTTTTTGCGTCTGTTCCCACATCCGGGCTTCCAGATTGTCTTCGTTGGAATATTCGTAGCCGGCAGTGTCAATAATCGTCAGCCGCAGGTCGTTTAACTGCGCTTCCGTCTCTTTGCGGTCGCGAGTAACGCCCGG
Organism: uncultured Azospirillum sp.; assembly: GCA_964463185.1. GTDB lineage: Bacteria > Pseudomonadota > Alphaproteobacteria > RF32 > CAG-239 > JAFUYI01. The sequence goes on from CAYXBH010000001.1 coordinate 1,395, forward strand.
TTTATCATGGACAATCGCCAGTTTTTTTCCCGCCAGGCGGTTAAACAGCGTCGACTTCCCGACATTAGGCCTTCCGATAATAGCAACTTTGAGCGGCATAAAAAATTCTCCTCTTCAATTTACTGATAAACAATGATGACCGCATCAGTTGTTGCAATGGCAACCTGACCGCCGGCAGCAACAGGCGGCAGCGAAGAGCCTTTTCCTGTTTTGATATGTCCGAGAATTTTCCCGGTATATGGAGAAAGGTAGAAAGTATACCCGTTGGAGGTATTTACCCACAGCCGGTTATTGGCCAGAAGTGGTCCGGCATAAGAAACACCGACTTGGTCGGAAATATCTCCGCCAGCCGGGATTTTCGTATCCCAGACAATTTTGCCGCTGTCAACCTGCACCGCCATCAGACGGGCATCATTAGTCAGCACAAACAGATATTTTCCCGCCAACCAGGGCTGGTTGCTACTGCCGATTTCCCTTTCCCATATTCTCTGTCCTGTCCGGATGTCAATGGCTACCAGCAGATTGTTGCTACCGGCAGCAAAAACGATTTCACCGGCAATAACCGGGTTAGCGTGGATAGTGTTCAAATCGTCAAGCGAGTTCATACGGCGTCCGGCCGTCAGATAATCCACCCACAGGGGCGAACCCGTGCTCGCCTTAAGTGCCCGCAGTTCCCCATTTGAAAAACCGGCAATCAGCACATCCGCGGTCTCGCTGTATGCCGTCGCTGCCCCACCGACTTTGGTTGTTTCTTCCTTCGGAGCATTGTAGCGCCAGATTTCGCTGCCGGTTACCGCATTTAGCGCAAACAGCATGTTATCGATTGTCTGTACAAAAATCTTGCCACCACCGACGGTTGGTGCAATCCGGATCGGTGTTTTGGTAAAATATTCCCATTTTACTTGTCCGTTTTGGGCATCAAGCGCAAAGATGCCGCCGAAACCCGTTACGGCATAGACCATGCCGCGGTAAAAAGCAAGTCCCGCACCTTTGAGCGAAATCTCTTTGTCATCACGCAACCTCGGTTTCAGCCGGCGTTTCCACAGGCGCTCACCGTTGCTTTGTCGAAAGGCGCTGACCATGGCGTCGGCGTCAATCGTAAAAATGGTGTTATCGGCAATGATCGGTGCGGCAATAAGATAATCGCGTTTAGAATTTCCGCTGCCAAAGCTTGCGCTCCACATTTTTTTCATTTTATTGCCGTTTTTTAAGTGTCCCATGTTATGCAGTGCATTGCCACCGCTTTGGCTCCAGCTCGAGTTGACAAAGGGCGCCGGCAGTACAATTTGTATGTCGCCTGTCATATAGTCGGCTGCGATCTCTTCTTTTTCCGATAAAACAGGGACTCTTTCCCCATCGATGTTCAGTTTTTCCTTGCCGAACATTCCGCATCCAGCAAGCATCAGACAGGCAGCAACGGCTGCCGTTGTTTTGTGTAAGAACTGCATAACCTTTTCCTTTTGTTATTGTCTCTGCGGCAGGGCGGATATAATGTCCTTAATCCGGGCTTTAACGATTTCTGACGTTTTACCGTCGGCCAGCAGCTGGTTGTATATTTTTTTGGCTTTGCCGATATTGCCGTCGCGGAGATTAGCCAGCGCCAGCATCTCGCAGGCAGCAGTCTGCCAGCTGTTTTCATTGTCATTGGCAATGCTGTCAAGCAACTGCTCGATTTCGGCCATTGGTGCTTTTTCCAGTTTGTAGGAGGCAAGCTTCAAGATAATGGTGTCGCGCAGCTGCGGGGTAAAGGAAGTATCTTTGATAATCTCTTCCATTTGGGCAAAGGCCTCATCATTTTCCTTTTGTTCAAGCAGAATATTGACAACCTGCATTTTTGCCAGATCGCTGAAAATGCCGTAATCCTGACCGGAAATATATCTGAAACTTTCTATGCTTTCATTGTATTTGCCCTGGTTTTCAAGGCTCAGCGCATAAGCATAAGAATCCGACCACAACTGCAGCCGTTTGATGTACCACGACTTGATGGCCTCAAAGCTGACGGCCGCTGTTAGGGCAATAACCACCAGGATGATGATAAAAAGGCCGTATTTATCCCATAGTTTTTTCATCGATTCGTTTTTAAGGTCTTCGTTGACCTCTCTAATAAAGGCTTCTTGTGCGCCGGTATCTGCTTCTCTCATTTCTTCACTTTCGTTTAATGGTTAAGTTTATCCAAAGTTATAAACAAATCCTATTTTTGGCAACCAAAATATAATTTCACCGCCGAAAACTCAGTGTATGGCCGTGTAAATAATAAAATCTCGCACCCATTGCAGGTCTTCAACCGGCATGGATTTTCCGAAAGCCAGCATATTATCGTCGGTTATTACCGCCAGGTAATAGCGGTCGGATGCCGGATTATAGACTACCTGAACATCTCTTATCCTGTTTAATTCGGCATATTCTTTACGCGAGATAAACAATATTTTATGCACCATGATCATCCTGCCGTCTTTAATCACAATTTTGCCTTTTTTAAACATCAGGCCAATGAGGAACACCGCCAGCAAAACGGCTAAAACAAAGAAAGCGGCGGTCAATAGCGGCGAACCGGTCATTTCGACGATCCGTGTATAATTGTAAGCTGCGCCGGCCAAAACCAGCAGGTAGAAAAACAGCCAGAAGGCGCCGAGCAGGCTGAAAATGTCCCAAAACGTCTTTTGTGCCCGGATGACGGTTCTGTCTTCTTTTTTGATGAGGATGATGTCTTTTGGAGCTTTTCTCGTTTCCTCGTAAACGGAACCCAGTCCTCTGTCGTCCAGATATTCTTTCAGGTTCTTGTCCAGTTCGGACACTTTCTTGGCCACTGTTCCCTCGTCGGTATCGAGAATGGTCGGCATATTGAGACGCCTGGCATAGTAGTACCAGATCTGGTAAATACCGGTGCCGTCAGTTGAAATATAGAGAGGAATACTTTTGACCGGGTCACGGTGAACCAGTTCGATAATGTATTTGTTTTTGTTTAAAATGCCAAACTGGAAAAATTCCATTCTCAGCCGCACGCCGGAATAATTGCGCAAAAATTCGCGGAACAACTCGTTTTCGCCGAATACGCCCCGCAGGTCGACGGAAAAAGTTTTGCCGTTGAAAAACATCTTTTTATACCTGATGTGTGAAATGATCGAACCGATGGCCACACCCAGCCCGAGGATGATAAAGACCGTATCAACGGCGGTGTGGCTGAAAAGCGGCGGGCGGACGTCGGGATCAAGCACATAGACAAGACTGTCCGAATCATACATGCCGCCGGCAAGCTCCAAACAGCCGAGTGCCGCCATCAGAAGACCAAGCAAAATTCCCGGCATAACCACTTTAAGGGGCATTCTGTCTGCCTGTTTGGTCGGCACCTCGTCCAGCTTAAGCTGATAGTCGTAACTTAAATGTCTGGGAAGTTTTCTCCGCATTGCTTTTTCCTCGTTGTTTGCAGGCCTTTAACAAATATGGCCTATGTTATCTCATATTTATTAAATAATCATCTTTTTTTTCTAAAATATAATTAACTTTTATCATATTTTAACTAATGGCGGCTATGGTCTTTTCATAACGCCGGTAGATTGGGGGAAAAGTAATGGATTGCAGTTTGGCCGGTATTTGCGGCGGATGTTCTCTGCTCTGTGCGGAGGAAGAAGAATACCGGAGGAACAAATGTTCTCTGGTAACCAAGGCACTGCAATCCGTTACCCGGCAGGATTTCTCTTTTGCCGCGCCCGTTTTTATTCCTGTCGGCTGCCGTCGGCGGGCAAGTTTTACTTTCCGCCGCAAAAAAGGCGGTGTGGAACTGGGTTTTAATGCTTTTCGCAGCAACGATATTATGGATGTTTCTTTTTGTCCGCAGATGACGCCGGCCATCAATCGCGGGCTGGTATTTTTCCGTACCTTGCTACCGGAGCTCTGCCGGATGCCGTTGATAACAAGGGACAGCCGCAAAAACAAACACCGCACGGTTTACATAGATCGGGGCGATCTCTGGCTAACGGAGGCCGAAAACGGGTTGGATGCCCTTTTGGAATTTGACTGCCCGCTGAATTTGGAACTGCGGGAAATTCTGTTTGAGCGGATTTTGCCCGAAAACGGCATTATTCGCATCTCGCACCGCTGCCGGCCAGATGCTCCGGTGGAAAAGATCATCGAAAAAGTGCGTCCATACGTTTCTGCCGCCGGCAGCTACATTTATATCCCAGCTGGAACTTTTTTGCAGCCCTCCCGCGAGGGACAGGAAGCACTGACGTCTTTGGTGCTGAAATATCTTGACGACATATCCGGTAAAATTGCCGATTTGTTTTGCGGTGGAGGCACTTTTTCCTGTCCCCTGGCGCAAAAAGCGAGAACAACTGTGCTTTCCGTCGATTCTTCCAAGGAACTGCTGACCGCTTTTAAGGATTCCATCAATCGGCAGATGATCCCCAATATTGAGATTATAAACCGCAATTTGTTCAAATATCCGCTGGAAAAAAGCGAATTGGAAGAGTTTGCGGCAGTTGTTTTTGATCCCCCGCGCGCCGGCGCCAAAGAACAGGCTGCCAGGCTGGCGGCGCAGCCAGCGGGAAAACGTCCGTTCCGGTTGGTTGCCGTATCCTGCAATCCCTCAACCTTTGCCCGCGATGCAAATATTCTGCAGGCTGGCGGCTATCTGTTGCGAGAAGTAACGATGGTCGACCAGTTTGTTTATACCCCACATGCCGAACTGGTTGCCCGGTTTGACGACATTCTTTGATATGAACAGGTTTGAGCGGCCTATTTACAAATTAAACCGCTTTCTTTATAGTCAGGTACATCTGAAAAATAACAAAGCAAGGAATGATTCTATGTCGAAAAAAATTTTTTTGGCGGTGGCGGTTTTTGCTCTAGCGTCTTGTGCCATGGAAGAAAAAATCCCGGTTCGCTACTGCCCCAATGTTCAGATCATACCTGAATTCAGTCGGATGACGCAGATGTCCGGTAAGGTGGAAGAATCAAAAATCGAACTGATCGGTTACGAAGGCTATTGTAGGGTAGACCTGCGCGGCCAGACCAAGGCAGTGATTGCGCCGATTTTTGAAGTTTCGCGCAAGACGGCGGATTCTGACGAAGTGGTGCGCTTCCGCTACTATACCGATACCGGTGAAAACAACAAGGCAGCGCTGATCGGCAAAGAGGCTTATTCCGTCAGCGTCAAAGTGCAGAATGTTGGCGAAAAGATTATGTATCAGGGCGATTATGCGGAAGTCAGAATCCCCAACGGGGAACCCGGATATCCGATTAAAATGGGACTGGTCTTAAGTAACGTGCAATATCGCTATAACCGTATGAACGGCTTGAAATAAAGGAGGGAATTATGTTCTATGATCATCAGAAACTGTCTTCACGGATGGCAAATGCGATTCGCTTTTTAGTAACCGATGCCATCAACAAATCCAAATCCGGCCACCCCGGCATGCCGCTCGGTATGGCTGATGTGGCCACGGTGCTGTTTACCCGTTATTTGAAATTTAATCCAGATGATCCGTGCTGGTTTGACCGTGACCGTTTTGTGCTTTCCGCCGGCCACGGCTCAATGCTGTTGTATTCCCTGCTTTATCTGGCCGGCTACAGGGATATATCCCTCGATGATCTCAAAAATTTCCGCCAGCTTGGTGCCAAAACCGCCGGTCACCCGGAATACGGGCATCTGGCCGGGGTGGAAATGACAACTGGGCCGCTCGGACAGGGTATTGCCTCGGCCGTCGGTATGGCAATGGCCGAAAGACATTTGAACGCCCGTTTCGGCGATAATCTGTGCAGCCACTATACCTATGTCATCGCCGGTGACGGTTGCCTGATGGAAGGTATTTCCGAAGAGGCGATTGCGCTAGCCGGACATTGGAAATTAAACCGGCTGATCGTTTTCTGGGATAACAACAACATCACCATTGACGGCACCGTTGACAAAGCCAGTTCAGTTGACCAGGTCAAACGTTTTGAAGCCGCCGGCTGGAATGTGCTGGTGGTGGACGGGCACGATCAGGAAGCGGTGGTAGAGGCAGTTGAAAAGGCCAGAAAATCAGACCGTCCGGTTTTGATTGCCTGCAAAACCACCATCGGTTTTGGTGCCCCCTCCAAACAGGGAACCAGCGCCTGCCATGGTTCACCGCTCGGCGACGAGGAACGGGCGGCCATGGCCGAAGCTCTCGGCTGGAATTATGCCCCCTTTGAAGTGCCGGCCGATATTTTGAACGCCTGGCGCGAAGCCGGCCGCCGCTCTTTGGCCGAATACCGCGCCTGGGAACAAAGAAAATCGACGGCAGGGGCCAAGTTTGACGACGTCATCAACAGCCGCCTGCCTAGAAATTGGGACAAAGCCTTAAACACGCTGAAGAACACAGCCGTAAAAGAACAAATCAAAGTAGCAACCCGCAAGGCCTCACAAATGTGCCTGGAACAGATCGTGCCACACTTACCTTCCGTTGTCGGTGGGTCTGCCGATCTGGCCGCTTCCAACCTAACATTTGTCAAAGGTATGAAAACCATCACCGCCGAAGATTATTCCGGCAACAACCTGATGTACGGTATCCGTGAACATGCAATGGGCGCAATTATGAACGGTCTGGCGCTGCATGGCGGCGTAATTCCTTACGGTGGCACGTTCTTTGTCTTTTCCGACTACGCGCGTCCGTCGATTCGGTTGGCGGCACTGATGGGCATCCGCGTTATATATGTTCTGACGCACGATTCGATCGGTGTCGGCGAAGACGGCCCCACCCATCAGCCGGTTGAACATCTGGCCTCTTTCCGAGCCATGCCCGGTGTTTTGATGTTCCGCCCCTGCGATGTGGTAGAAACGGCGGAAGCCTGGCAGATTGCCCTGACCTCCGAAAACATGCCGGCGTTGCTAGCCTTGAGCCGTCAGAACCTGCCGATGTTGCGCATTTCCTGTCGTCAAAATCTGACAGCCAAAGGTGGCTATGTCATTTCCGACGTGGCTAAAGGTACCCGCCGTCAGGCAACGATCATTGCCACCGGCTCGGAGGTATCGCTGGCGGTAGAGGCGCAGGCTATGCTGCGTGCCGAAGGCATCGAAACGGCGGTTGTTTCCATGCCCTGCACCGAGCTGTTTGACCGCCAGGACGAAAAATACCGCAAAAAAGTACTCGGCCGCGCACCACGGGTCATTGTGGAAGCGGCGGCCAAATTCGGCTGGGAAAAATATCTCGGCAGTAAAGGAGAAATTATCGGTATGGACGGTTTCGGAGCTTCCGGGCCGGGCGGCGAACTTTACCGCCATTTCGGCATCACAGCCGACGCGGTGGCCTCTGCCGTCAGAAAATATTGCAAATAAAAGGGGAGGGGCGATGCCCCTTTCTTTTTGCCGTATTCGTAATATCCTCCGCCGGCAGAAAAAACTTGAAAAAACGCGCCGGCCGACTATACTCTGATAAAAAATCGAGTTTAACCATATTTTATTCTTGAGGAGAAAATTATGCCACTAGTTACAATGCGTCAGATTTTAGATCATGCAGCGGAAAACAGCTACGGTGTTCCGGCATTTAATATCAACGATATGGAGCAGGTAATTGCCGTATTGCAGGCAGCAAAAAAAGTCAATGCTCCGGTCATTTTGCAAACCTCGACCGGTGCCCGCAAATTTGCTGGTGACCCGATGATCCGCCACATGGTGCAGGCCGGTATCGAAATGTTTCCAGAACTGCCGATTTGTATCCACCAGGATCATGGTTCGTCAGTTGATATCTGCCAGTCGGCGATTGTAAACGGCTATTCTTCCGTGATGATGGATGGCTCTTTGGAAGCAGACGGCAAAACACCGTCTTCTTTTGAGTATAATGTCCATGTAACCAAAGAAGTGGTTGCCCGTGCTCATGCCGTTGGCGCTTCTGTCGAAGGCGAGCTGGGCGTAATTGGCTCTCTTGAAACCGGCAAAGGGGACAAAGAAGACGGCCACGGCGCCGAAGGCGTAATCGATAAGAAGCGCCTGGTTACCGATCCGGACGAGGCTGCCCGTTTTGTTGCAGAAACTCATCTTGACGCCCTGGCAGTTGCCGTCGGCACCTCTCACGGCGCTTACAAATTTACCCGCAAACCGGACGGTGAAATTTTGTCGATTGAAACGATTGAAAAAATCCACAAAAAACTGCCGAATACGCATATGGTTATGCATGGCTCTTCTTCCGTTCCGCAAGAGCTGCAGGATCTGATCAACGCCTATGGCGGTGCCATCCCGCAAACTTACGGTGTTCCGGTTGAGGAAATTGTCCGTGGCATTAAATCCGGCGTACGCAAAATTAATGTCGATACCGACTGCCGCATGGCCATCACCGGTGCTATCCGTAAACTGTTTGCCGAAAACCCAAAAGAATTTGATCCGCGCAAATACCTGAAACCGGCGATCGAAGAAATGCAGAAGGTCTGCGAAGCCCGCTACATTGCTTTTGGTGCGGCCGGTCATGCCGACAAAATCAAAATTATCCCGATGTCGGAAATGGCCAAAAGATACGCAGCCGGCGAACTCTAAACGATTTTTCCATTTAAAGACTAAAAACCCCTGTTCCCTCTTGGAGCGGGGGTTTGCTTGTACATCCCCAAAGAGCGGACGGCAAAAATCAGACTTATTTTTATACTATATTGAAACTGATTACGATATTTTTTTGAATTAAAAAACAATTCCCCGAAAAACACAGGGATATTTTTGCTGCCAAAATTCTTTTTCCGTGTTATAAGGCAAAAAAAGAAAGGCCAAAAACACAATGCTTTATATCAGTAACTTTAAACGCCCGCTGGAAGAAGACGAAAAAAGACTGCCCGGAAAACTTTCCGAATATCTGAGCTGCCCGTTGGAAAACATCCGGGTGCTGAAAAAAGCAGTTGATGCGCGCAGCCGTTCGCAAATATGGCTGGTTTATACCCTGGCATTTTCCGTTGCCGACGAAGCGGCGCTGCTTAAACGCAGACTACCGTTTGTGGCGCCTTATACACCGGAACCAGAACTGTTTTTGCCGTCGCCAGCAAACAAAATGCCTCGTCCCGTCATCGTCGGCAGCGGCCCGGCGGGAATGTTTGCTGCGTTGGTTCTTGCACGCGCAGGTGTCCGGCCGGTTGTACTGGAACGCGGTAGGGCGGTGCCCGAGCGGCAGCGCGACGTGGAAAATTTCTGGCGCGGAGGCAGACTTAATCCGGAATCAAACGTGCAGTTTGGCGAAGGTGGCGCCGGAACTTTTTCCGATGGCAAACTGATGACCGGCATTAAAAAAGACTCCTGTACGGCTTTTGTTTTCAAACAACTGGTCGCAGCCGGGGCGCCGGAAGAAATTTTGTATCTGGCCAAACCGCATCTCGGTACCGACAAATTGGCGAGCATTGTACAGAATATCCGTGCACAAGTTGTTTCTTTTGGTGGGGAATATCGTTTTGAGAACCGGTTGGAAGATTTGTCTTTTGACAATGAGTGCCTGCGGGCGTTAAAAATCCGTAGCAACAAAGACGTTTATGAGCTACCTGTCACCGATGCGGTGCTGGCTCTGGGGCACAGCGCTCGCGATACTTTTGAAATGCTTTACCGTCGCGGGATGCCGATGACGGCAAAGGCTTTTTCCATCGGTGTGCGTATCGAACACCCGCAAAGCCTGATTAACCGCGCGGTATATCATGATTTTGCCGGCTACCCGCGTTTAGGAGCCGCCGATTACAAACTGTCCGTCCATTTGCCGAATGGGCGTTCTGCTTACAGTTTTTGTATGTGTCCCGGCGGGGTGGTGGTCCCGGCCACTTCCGAAGAAGGGCGGGTGGTAACCAACGGTATGAGTTATTATGCCCGCGACCGGGAAAATGCCAATGCCGCGCTTTTGGTCGGTGTGGAACCGGCCGATTTCGGAGGCACCCATCCGCTGCAGGGAATGTACTGGCAGCGTATGCTGGAAGAAAAAGCTTTTGCCGCCGGCGGCGGAACGTACGCTGCACCGGTACAGCGGGTTGAGGATTTTCTCAAAAACAGAGTATCGGTAAAAGCAGGCAATGTTGCGCCGAGCTATGCCCGTGGCGTGGCCTGGGGGCATTTTGACGGGGTGCTGCCGCCGTTTGTGGTCGATACTTTGCGGATGGCAATTCCGGAAATGGATAAAAAACTGCACGGGTTCAATTTTGCAGATGCCGTTATGACCGGGGTGGAAACTCGCAGTTCATCGCCGATTCGTCTGTTGCGGGGAGAAGATATGCAAAGTCCGCTCAAAGGGCTGTATCCGGTCGGCGAGGGAGCGGGGTATGCCGGCGGTATTGTTTCCGCTGCGACCGACGGGATAAGGGCGGCCTTGGCACTGCTACAAAAATACACCGGCTGAAAAGTAAAGAAAAAGGCGCCGGAAAACCGCCGCCTTCTCTTTTCCCCTAAAACTTCGTTATTTGGAGTGTCTGATTTGCTTAGGGAGAAAATATGATTGACTCTTTATATTTTGTCCTATTTTGACTTTTTTTGTTTTATTTGTCAAATGTTAAATCTGACGCCCCATGAAAAAAATACGTGTTTTATGTTATTTTTGTTTTATTACAACGAATTAGTGTTTTTTTTACATATTTCCTGCCGCACTCAATATTTTGCAGAAATTCTTTCCAATCCTGCTTGTGATCCAGTTCCTCATTGTCAATGTTGCTGATTCCTTTGGCCACTTCACCCATAATATTTCTCCTTTACGATACAGGTTGATTTCTGACAACTTAGATAATTGCTGTTAAAGAAAAATCAACCTGTTATCGGTTACAATCTTAAAATAAAAAGCAATCATGCTAAAAAGGAGAAACCGATGGTATTGATAGCTCCGAGCCTGCTTTCTGCCGATTTCGGCCGTCTGGCACAGGAAACGGCGGCAATTGCCGATGCCGGTGCCGACTGGCTGCATCTGGATATTATGGATGGCCACTATGTCCCCAATCTGACATTTGGATCGGTGGTAGTCAAAAGTCTGCGCCGGGAGAGCCTGCTTTTCTTCGACGTACATCTGATGGTTGACAATCCCGACCGGATGGTGCCTTGGTTTGTTGAGGCCGGCGCCGATCTTATCACCGTGCACGCGGAGACCTGCCCGCATCTGGATAAAACCTTGCAAACAATCCGCGGTTTGGGTAAAAAGGCGGGCGTATCTCTTAATCCGGCAACATCCGAAAACGTGCTCGAATATGTACTCGACAAGCTTGATCTGGTATTAGTTATGACGGTCAATCCCGGTTTCGGTGGCCAGAAATTTTTGCCGGAGCAGTTGGCAAAAATCCGCCAGATAAAGAAAATGATTGCCGACAGGTCAATTCTGATTGAGGCCGACGGTGGCATCAACCGCGACACTGCGCCGCTTTGCATTGAGGCCGGCGCCGATGTGTTGGTTGCCGGCAGCGCCGTTTTTAACGGCGGCAATTATGTTGCAAATATCAGTGCATTGCGTTAAAATTAACCAAACAACGGACAACGGAGGAAAACATCATGGCTCTGGTGATGGTAATTGAAGATGAAGAGGCTCTGGCACTGCTCTTAAAATATAATCTGGAAAAAGAGGGTTATGAAGTCGTCTGGGAGTCTTCCGGCAACAAAGCGCTGGCGGCGGTGGAAAAATATTGCCCGTCGGTGATTTTGCTCGACTGGATGTTGCCCGAGCTTTCAGGGGTGGAAATTTGTAAGATGATCCGCAACAAGCCGGATATCAAAGATATCCCGATTATCATGCTAACGGCCAAAGGAGAGGAAGAAGACAAGGTCAAAGGGTTGTCTGCCGGTGCGGACGATTATGTAACCAAGCCCTTTTCGGTGCCCGAATTGATGGCTAGGGTCAAAACCAACCTCCGCCGCGCACCCGAGCTTTTGCCACAAAAAGAACTGGTGTTTGAGGATATCCGGATGGATCTGGCGGAAAAAAAAGTTTTTCGCGGCGACAGGTATATTCACCTCGGGCCGACCGAGTTCCGGCTTTTGAAAATGCTGATAGAAACACCGGGTAAGGTTTTTTCGCGCGAGTTTTTGCTCAAAAATGTATGGGGCAACAATATTTATGTGGAGTCGCGTACGGTTGACGTGCATATCCGCCGCCTGCGCAAATCTCTTAATGAATACGGCCCCGATTATATCCGTACGGTTCGGGCAACCGGTTATGCCATCGACAACAACAACCATATCGAAGGCGTGGAAGAGGCAAAAAAATAATGTGCCTAAATATTGACAAAAAACAGCATTGCTCTTATAACATTTCAGGTAAACAAAATTATTTTTCAAATTAAATAATAGATGGAGATGACAAAAAGGGAAGCAAAAACGCTGACCTGCATTTTGCTGGGGGCGGAAAGTTTGGGTATGGTAGCCGCTTTTGTGGTTAGTGTCTTTACGGTTGCCGAGTGGGGACAGGCCAATATCTGGGATTATGGCGTATGGATCAGAGAAAACGGATTGTATCTGTTATCGGTCATGGTGCTTGTTTACGGATTTATTCTCCGCCCGATTCGGCGCAGAGCCGTGGAAAAATTCAGTTCTGTCATTCATTTTAAGAACTGGATTTATTATGCGGAAGGAGCTGCAGCGGTTGTCTTTGCCTTGAGCGGATATTTGCATTGCTACTGGCTGTCGCTTCTGGCGATAGCGTTGTATTCCGCATGGAAGATTATAGAAATCGCGGGAGACAGCCTGCTACTCAACCATTGTCGTTGAAATTGGAAATAAAAAAGGTTAGCATTCAGTATGCTAACCTTTTTTATTTCCTGATTAGGTAGGTGTTTCCACTCTGGTCAAAAACCACCGTTTGTCCGTTATACGCTTCTGCACGGCGGTTTGGACATCAACCACAGGCAGGAGCGAAAGGTCGTCGATATTTTCTTTTGCCACAGCTTGCAGTCTTCGATTTTTTTTCTGCAATTCAGCCTGCATTTGTTCCTCAGGTTTATTGATATAACCAATAGCCAAAAGCGCCACCTACAACACCGCGCTGATCCAGATGATCAGATCCGGGTATTTTCTGTTTTTTTTATATTGTAAACACATTTCACTATAGGCATAAACTTTTTCTTGTCTATGGAAAATGTTTAAATCCCTTGCTATACACGGTCTTTTGCGTCATTATAAAACAAAAATTTATAAAGGAAACAAAATGAGCCTGAATTTTGAAATTCTTGCCCGTTCCGGCAAAGCCCGCCGCGGGCGCCTCCATACCAAACACGGAACTATCAACACGCCAGCTTTTATGCCGGTCGGCACCTGTGCCACGGTCAAGGCGATGATGCCGGAATCTATAGCTGCCACCGGGGCGGAAATTTTGCTCGGCAACACCTATCATTTAATGCTCCGCCCCGGTGCTGATCTGGTGGAAAAAATGGGAGGATTGCACAAGTTTATGAATTGGCCAAAACCGATTTTGACCGATTCCGGCGGTTTTCAGGTTATGAGCCTGACCGGTCTGCGCAAGCTGAGCGAAGAGGGCGTAGAGTTCAGCTCCCACATTGACGGCAAAAAATATTTTCTGTCGCCCGAAGAGTCGATGAAAATTCAGCACAAGCTTGATTCCAACATCACCATGTGTCTGGATGAATGTATCAAACTGCCAGCACCGTACGAAACGGTGAAAAAATCGGTGGAAATGTCAATGCGCTGGGCAAAACGCAGCAAAGACGCCTGGATTAACCGCGATGGCTACGGCATTTTCGGCATCCAGCAGGGCGGCGATTATCGGGATCTGCGCGCTTGGTCTGCGGAAAAGTTGAAAGAAATCAGTTTTGACGGCTATGCCATCGGCGGTTTGGCAGTCGGTGAGGGGCAGGAAAAAATGTTGGAGGTGCTGGACTATGTGCCGGGGATGCTGCCCGACGATAAACCCCGTTATCTGATGGGCGTTGGCCGCCCTGATGACATTGTTGGCGCCGTTTTGAGGGGCGTCGATATGTTCGACTGCGTGATGCCGACGCGCTCCGGGCGTACAGCTCAGGCCTTCACCCGTTTCGGCACAATCAACATCCGCAATGCCAGCCACCGGGAAGATGCCCGGCCTTTGGAAGAAGGCTGCGACTGTCCGCTTTGCACCAACTACAGCCGCGCTTATCTACACCATCTGCAAAAAGCCAACGAGATCCTAGCGGTGATGCTGCTTACCTGGCACAACATCCGCTATTATCAGCGGTTGATGGCCGGATTACGGGCTGCGATTGAGAGTGATACACTGAACAAATTTGTAGCGGATTTTTGTGCCGGCCAGGGAAAAGGAGAGATAGAGGAGATGTAAAAAAGGGCGGAAGAACAGAAAAAAACGCCGAAAAACCTGCGAATTTGCGTATCCGGCGGCCATTGCGACGGCAAAGATCCAGCTTATGTGGAAGAATGCTATAAACTCGGTGCCAAAATTGCCAAAATGGGGTTTCGCCTGGACTATGGTTTTTCAAATTCTGGGGTGATGGGGGCCGTTGCTCGTGGCGTGATAGATAACTGGCGGGAACGGAAAGACAAATACTACGACGAAGTAACACCGATTGTCGGCATTACCACTCGCGAATATTATGATCTTTATGAAAAAGACGACATTTTGCGCCAGATCAGCGAGGTCGTGTTGGAAGACACGCTTGAAAATCGCAAGAACAAGCTGCTTGAAGCTGATATTGTCGTTTTTGCTCCCGGTGGGGTCGGCACGCTGGACGAGCTGGCTTACGACTGCGTGGCTATGCAGGATGGTTTTTTGAAGACCAAACCGTTCATCATGTACAACATCAATGGATTTTTCTATCATATTCTGGAATATCTGAAAGACCTGACCTCCAGCGGATTTGCCCAGCCGGTTCCTTTTATTGTGGTAGACGACAGCGAAGAGCTGGAAACAGCTTTCCGCCTGCTCCGGATGCGCTATAACGACTGTGTCGATGCCAAAGAAGCCTACGCCAATGCCCGCCAGTTGGCATACGAGCTACCCTATTTTTTAAAGAAAAAAACCAACAGCAGCGTCCATGTTGAGGACATCTGGGCGGACATGAAGGCAACCGAGACCACCGGCAGCGACGAACAAAAACAGGCTCTGGCCAGCGAAATCGAACAGGCTTATTTGGAAAAGGAAATTGAGCGGATGTATGACCGATTGGCCAAAACCGGCCGCGATACGGCCATTGTCAGCAACAAACTGACCCGCTTAAAACAAAGGAAGAAAAAATGGAAATAAAGGCCATCACTGCTTCTGTCTGGAGCTTTTTGTGGTGCTATTTTTCCCGGCAGAAAATGTTGTTTTTTGCCAATCTTGGGGCGATTCTCGCTGGCGAGTTTTTGATCCGCCTGTCGCTTTACTACGCGGCGGAAATTGTTGAAGTCATCACCAGCATCGGCAACCGCGGGGAAATATTAAGAGAGGCGCTGGTGTTGGCAGTCATTGCTTCGATGCTGCTTTTGGCTAAAAGCATGGTGCAGAATATGATCTGTTTTCTTGAGGCGCGGTTTATGCCGACGGTGCTGGCTAATGTGGCCAAAGATTTGTTTTCTTACGCGCACCAGCATTCAACGGCATTTTTTGCCGAAGAGATGGCCGGCAACATTTCCGGCAAAACAAAAACGATTATCGACAGTATTTACCCGATATACTATAATCTGGTCTGGGGCTTTTTGACGCCACTGGCTGCAACTCTGATAACCATCGGTTTTGTTCTGAAAATCAATTTGACTCTGGCGCTGGTTTTGCTGGCGCTCAATCTTTTGGTCATATATGTTATTTACCGTTTAAGCCGAAGCATGATTCCCTTTTCCGAAAAAAGAGCACGCACCATGTCGGAAGCAAACGGCGTTCTAGTGGACAGCATCACCAATGCCGGGCTAGTCAAAAATTTTGCCAATTACCGTTTTGAGCGCAAGCACTATTTTCGCTCGATGAAAATAGCGGCCACCGCTGACCGGGCGGAAACGATGAAATTTGGGCAAATTTTTATCTGGCAGAATTTGTTTCGCGCGCTGGTGCAGATTGTTTTTTACGGGTTGCCTGTTTGGTTTTGGTATGTAGGCAAAATCACAGTGGCCGATTTTGTGCTGATGCAGTCACTGATTGCAGTTTTGAGCAACACGTTCAGCATGCTGTCGATGAACTTTATGCAGTTTTTCAAGGTTTACGGCAGCATCCGCGACGGTTTGAATCTGCTTTCCAAACCCTGTGAGGTCAACGATCTGCCGGGAGCGGGCAGGTTGTCAGTCGACGTTGGCCGGATAGAGTTTAAGAACATCAATTACCACTACAAGGGAGCTGGCTTTTTATTTGAAAACTTTAACCTCTCCGTTGCAGGCGGCGAAAAAGTGGGGCTGGTTGGCCGCTCCGGTTCGGGTAAATCGAGTCTGATCAAGCTGCTGTCGCGCTACTACGACATTCAGCGGGGGAAAATTGCAATCGACGGGCAGGACATTGTCCGCGTAACTCAGGAAAGCTTGCGCCGGCAGATAGCTCTCATTCCGCAAGACCCGGGTCTTTTTAACCGCAGCATTATCGAAAATATCCGCTACGGGCGGCCACAGGCTGGCGATGAAGAAGTTTTTGAGGCAGCGCGCAAAGCCTATATTCACGATTTTATCATGCGCCTGCCGGATGGCTATCAGAGCAAAGTCGGTGAACGCGGAGTTATGCTTTCCGGCGGTGAGCAGCAGCGGATTGCGATTGCCCGTGCAATTTTGAAGAATGCGCCGATTCTTATTCTTGACGAGGCCACCTCTGCTTTGGATAGTGAGAGCGAAAAATATATCCAGGAATCATTAAAAAACCTGATGCAGGGCAAAACCGTCATTGCCATTGCCCACCGTCTTTCCACCTTAAGGGAAATGGATAGAATTGTGGTGATGGACAAGGGAGCTATTATAGAAAGCGGGACGCATGCCGCCCTTATCCGCAAAAAAGGTGCATACTGGAAATTTTATGCCATGCAATCGGCCGGCTTTATTGAGGCCGACGGGGAGGAGGACGCTTGCTGAAGATAATCTGGTCTTTTTTCTTTTTATCGGCGGTTGCCGCCGCGCTGTAGCAGACTTTTGCCGGCAACATCGCGGTATGGAGCGGGCTGATCGATGCCTTGTTTGATTCTGCCAAATCGGCATTTTCGATTGCCCTTAATTTGACCGGGTTGCTCAGCCTGTGGCTGGGACTTTTAAAAGTTGCCGAAAAATCGGGGATAACGGAAGTTTTGGTGCGGTTGCTCCGACCTCTTTTTACACGGATTATGCCCGCTGTACAGGCAGATTCGCCGGCCATCGGCTCTATGGTGATGAACATTGCCTCCAATGTGCTGGGGTTGGATAACGCGGCGACACCGGTGGGTCTAAAAGCCATGGAGCAGCTGCAGGAACATAATCTGCGCAAAGATACGGCATCCGATGCCGAAATTATGTTTATGGTAATAAACTCTTCTTCCGTTGCGTTGATCCCGATTACGATTTTGATGTACCGTTCGGAACTTGGCAGCGAAAACCCGGCGTCAGTGTTCGTTCCGATTCTGCTGGCTACTTCAGCCTCGACACTGGTCGGTTTTCTGGCCGTGGCTGTTGTGCAAAAGCCGTAAGTACTGGGTTGGCTGCTGTCTGCGGCCGTAGCAGTAGCGACCCTTGCATGGGGATTTTTGCAAATGTTGCCGGCAGAACGCATGGATATTTCGGCTGCCATCGGCAACGGTATATTGTTTTTTATCGTCGCATTTTTCATTTTTTGGGGCTGATAAAAAAACAGGACATTTACGAAAATTTTATCGACGGTGCCAAAAAGGGTTTCGAAATAGCAATAACGATTATTCCCTACCTGGTGGCGATGCTGACGGCAATCGCCGTTTTCCGTGCTTCAGGGATGTTTGACCTGCTACTTTTGGTGATAGAGAAAGGGTTTACTGCCTTGGGTGTTGACACCGCTTTCCGGCAGTGGGGCGCGGGCAATGATGATTGAAACTATGCAGACCTACGGCGCGGACAGTTTTCTGGGCTTTGCCGCTTCCATTGTCCAGGGAAACCACTTTCTATATGCTGGCAGTTTATTTCGGCGCGGTAAAAATAACCAAAACTCGTTCGGCGCTGCCCTGCGCACTGGTGGCCGATTTAGCCGGGATTATGGTGGCCGTCGCACTGAGTTATTGCTTTTTTGCCGGTTGATAAAAACAGCTTTTTTACATCCTTCAAATCGTTGCCAGTTAACAGTTTGAAGTTTTTTGTATCACGAAACCCACCGGCTAAGCCTGTGTTTCCGTAGAGCTTAAAGCGGTGAGTAGACAACAATACTCGTTTTGTCCAAAATTTGCTGTCTACCAGACGCAAAATAACCGAAAGAAGGTCGTTATGATAAATGAGTTGAAAGCATATCGTATACAAGTTGAAATTGTAAATATCATAAGACTTTAGATTTAAACGACCCGTTTACTGGTAAATAGTAACAGATTGCGTTAACCATTTTGTTGAAAAAGACCTGCTTCTGTGGAAGAAAAAAGAAAGAACAGAGAACGGGGAGTTTATTGATTTTTCTATTATTTGATATCCGGTAAACCGGCCGGACACAAAAACAAAAAACATCAACCGTAAAGGTTGATGTTTTTTTTGATGGTCAGCATTTGAGAGTGCTTATGATCTTGTCATATTCTTCTCTTCCAATTTCTCCAGCCTGGAGAAGTTCGTGTACCATTTTTTTGAAAGCCTTTTTTTCAGACTTTGTCATGTTGTCGGGATCTTTTCCGTATTGATCCAACATGAACTGACGCAGATTTTCGGCACCTTGTTGCCCGGCATTTTTGTTGGCGTTGATTGCAGTTCCGAATTTAGGCTGATTTTTTTTGTTGTTTTTCATACTCGTTTTATTTTAATTGGTTAATAATTCTTTTTACATTTCTCAACTTAGACCAAAAATATGTTTTTGTCAACAGTTTTCTGCTATAAATAAAAAGGCTCAATTATGATTAGCGTATGATAATATAAATTCTTATCAAAGAATTTAGTAATGATTTTTGATGATTGGCTCTGTTAAACATTTTTGTTGAAATAATCTCTCAATAAATCATACGCTAATCATAATTGAGCCAATATAAATATCCCGTCTGGAGCGATGGGATATTTCTTAAAAAGCTTTAATATATCAGAATTCTCTTTTCAAGTTGCGTTCAAAAATTGAACGGATTGTTTTTTCTATATCGGCATTTTCATAAATAACCTTGTACAGTGCCTGACAAATAGGCATATCGATTCCTTCTTTGTCGGCAATCAGTTTGACTGCTTTTAAGGTCGGCACGCCTTCTGCCAGTTTGGCAAAACGCTCCCCTTTAGCAAAGGCTTCACCGTAAGAGCGGTTGTGGCTGTATTTGGAAAATAGCGTCGCTTCATAGTCGCCGAGATGCGCCAGTCCGTATGCCGTCATCGGGTTGCCGCCGAAATGTTTGATCAGTCGCCCGACTTCAACCGGCGCCCGCGCCATCAAAGCGCCTTTCAGCCCGTACCACTCCAAACCATCCAAAATTCCGGCGGCCAGTCCGATAACATTTTTTAAGGCCGCGCCGATCTGGTCGCCGATCAGGTCAGAACCGTAATAAAAACGGATCAACTGGCTTTGCAACAGTTTTATCAGGTAATCCTTGGTTTCTTCCTCCAGGCTGTCAATAACCGCCGCCGACGGCACGTTTTTCATGTAATCCTGCACATGACCTGGTCCCGAAAGTGTGGCTACATGGACATTTTGCTTAATTTCTTCTTTAAAGACGTTGTGTATGATTTTTGCCGACGGTTCTTCCAGTCCTTTCATGGCCAAAAGAAAAGTTTTGCCGTTCAGATCATATCCGTTCAGTTCTTTTGCCAGCGAACGCAGGTACTGGCAGCCGATGGAAATGATGACAGAGTCATTGACAAGCACTTTGTCAAGCGTATCGAACAGATACATATTATCTGACAGGCTCAAATATTCGTTTTTACGGGTATTTTGCAGCTCGATAAAATTCGGCGAGGTTTTGAGGTCGTACATCAAAGCATTGGCAATTTTGTCTTTACAGCAGTTGGCGGCATACCAGGCAAGGAATGTGCCCCAGCGCCCGCAGCCAATAACAGAAATATCTTTCATGAATGTTCATCCATTATAGTTGATAAAATGTGATGGCTATATTTTTATCCCGAAAAAAGAGCAGATGCAACAATATTT
>CAYXBH010000001.1:21581-32960 GCA_964463185.1 uncultured Azospirillum sp.
TAAAATGTGATGGCTATATTTTTATCCCGAAAAAAGAGCAGATGCAACAATATTTAACGCTTGGACTGCAAATGGTCTGCCACTCTCCGTACAAAGGCAGAAAATACTACCACGCAGAGGAGATATGCAGCAGTCTGATCAAAGGTCATTTGTGTATAACAGAGAAAGATTGCCGATCTCTGCCGGTAATATCTTGGTTGGCAATCTGTTACTTTAATAAGCGCTATTTTTGAGAAAAAGAAGTAAAATTATAAAAAACGGCTTGGTTGTAAAAAAAGCATTTTTGTTACATGTGAAAAAC
Source organism: uncultured Azospirillum sp. (assembly GCA_964463185.1). GTDB lineage: Bacteria > Pseudomonadota > Alphaproteobacteria > RF32 > CAG-239 > JAFUYI01. The sequence continues at coordinate 21,883 of CAYXBH010000001.1, forward strand.
ACCGCATACATAAAAGCGGGGGAATTTATAAAAATTATAATGAATGTTTAACCGGAAATTTTCCAGAGCACTTACATTTTTTGTACGCCCCTGCCTAACTTGACTTTTTAATCCGCTGTCGCCCTATAATGGCGTTAACATAGTCAAATTCTTCAAAAGAACGATATGCCTCGTCATAACTGCGGCGGTCATATTCATAAAAGACCTTGTTGGCCAGCATTTTGATCGCGTCGTCAATTTTCTGAAACGCTGCGTTATAATCGGCATTGAAGTTGTTTTTGATTTTTTTCTTGATCAGCGAATGATATGCATTAATAACTTTTAATGTTTCATCGGCAGAGTTGTTGTATCCCTTTTGCTCAAAATCATGCATAATTTGAGCCGTTGTCTGATAAAAACACTTGTTCGTCAGAATGTTTCTTTGCTTAGTATTACTACTGTCTATTATCATAACACTGTACCCAAAGTTACAATTCGGTGCCCATTATAGCATAAAAATCACCCAATGCAATAATTTTTGGGACGAGTCGGATAAGTGCCTGCTGTAAAAGGATTATTTATCCTCGTTTTATTCGCGGTTTTTTATTCGTTGTCAGTCAAAAATACCAACAAAAAAACACCCGCTGCAAACGAGTGTTTTTTCATTTTTTACCATTAAAATATCAGTCAATGTTTCCGAACGGATTAACTGCTTTGTCTTTATCCTGATTTGCCCGTAGGTTGAACAGGTTCAGCATTGTGCTGGAAACATATATCGACGAATAGGTGCCGACGATAACACCCCACATAATGGTAAACGAGAAACTGCGCAGCGTGTCGCCACCAAAGATAAACAGGGAAATCGAAGCAAAAAATGTTGTCAGACCTGTCAAAATCGTACGCGAGAAAATGTCGTTAATACTCTTGTTTAAGAGGTCATACTGCGACATTTTCTTATATTTGCGCAGGTTTTCGCGGATACGGTCATAATTAACCACGGTGTCATTGACAGAATAGCCTGCCAACGTCAAAATAGCTGCCACCGTCGTCAGACTGAAATCAAAATCAAGCAGGGACAAAATCCCCAGTGTGGTAACCAGATCGTGAATCAGACCGATCATTGCGCCTAAAGCAAACTGCCACTCGAAACGGAACCAGATGTAAAGCGATATTGCCAAAACCGCAATGATCGAAGCGATCATCCCAGCTTTTTTCAACTCGCCGCCAACCTGCGGCCCTACCAGTTCTACCCGGCGGTATTCATACTCTGTACCGAGAATTTTCTTAATGGTATTAACAGCGGCCATCTGCTCTTTTTCATCTTTGGTTTTTGTCTGTGCGCGGATCATCATTTCATCGCCGGCCTCTCCTATCGACTGCAGATTGACATCGTCAAGATCAACATTCTCCAGTTGCTTGCGCACTTCCTCCATATTGATTTTTTCGGGGCTTTTGAGCTCAATCAGGATACCGCCCGAAAAATCAATGCCGTAGTTAAAACCTTTGACCACGATACAGACAACGGATAAAACCACCATCGCTACCGACAAAGCATATCCCACTTTGCGGAACTTCATAAAATCGATATTTGTATCTTTGGTAACCCAACTTAAAAGTGTCATTTTTTTATTATCCTTAAATTCTTTCAGTTAAATCGGCAGTTTGGTCGGTTTGTATTTTTGCAGCCAGCCGGTGATGATCAGCCGCGTAACGGTAACCGACGTAAACATGGAAGTGGCAATACCAATTGCCAACGTAACCGCAAAACCTCTAACCGGACCGGTTCCAAAGTAAAGCAGAACAAAAGCAGCCACCAGCGTCGTCAGATTAGAGTCAACAATTGTTGCCCAAGCTTCGGTAAAGCCTGCTTCCGCCGCATCACGGGTGGACCGTCCATTTTTAACTTCCTCGCGCATCCGCTCAAAGATCAGCACATTGGCATCAACAGCCATGCCGATGGTCAGGATAATACCGGCAATACCCGGTAGGGTCAGGGTAGCGCCCATAATGCTCAAAACGCCAAGCATCAGGAACAGGTTCAAAAATACGGTGATGGTCGTAAAGATACCGAACAATCCGTAAGCGGCCACCATAAAGGCGACTACGGCAATCAGACCGATAACGGAGGCAGTAACGCCTTCGCTGATCGAGTCAGAGCCAAGACCCGCACCGACTGTTCTTTCTTCCAAAACTTCCAAAGGTGCAGGCAGGGCACCGGAACGCAGCAACAAAGCCAGTTCCTGTGCCGATTCCAAAGTAAAGTTGCCACTGATCTGTCCCGATCCACCAAGGATAGGGGACTGAATGTTGGGAGCAGAAATGACTTCGTTGTCAAGAACGATTGCCAGTCGTTCGCCGACATGATCTTGTGTGGCCTCGCCAAATTTTTTGCCACCGGAGCTATCAAACTTAAAGCTGACCACCGGCATACCGCCGTCAAATGCGGCACGGGCGTCAATCAGATGTTCGCCGGCAACAACCGCTTTGCGCTCAATTACCAGCGTTTCTCCTTCCACGCTGTTAATCAGGCGGGAAGAGTTGCTCAGCTTCCCACGGCGAGCATCGGCAACAGTCGTGCGGCTGTCTACCAGGTGAAATGATAATTTTGCCGTTTTGCCGAGCAGAGCTTTGATGCGTTCGGGGTTCTGTTCACCCGGCAACTGTACCGCAATACGGTCAGCGCCCTGACTCTGGATCGACGGTTCAGTAGTGCCCGTTTCGTCCACGCGGCGGCGAACGATTTCGATTGACTGATCGACGATTTTTAATTTCAGTTCATTAAGAGCCTGTTCTGTGTAACGGAGTTCGATAATGCCATCGCCTGTTTCCTGCACGCTCAGATCCGGATTCATTTTCCTGAAAGCGGAAATTGCCTTGCTGCGGGAATTCAGGTTGTCAATTTTGACCCTGACGCTGTCAGTGCCGGTTTTCAGGTTTTGATAACGAATTTTGCCTTCGCGCAGAGCCTGACGGACATCGTCTTCAATCTGCTCCATCCGTTCTCTGATAACGTCATCGATCTTGACTTCTAAAAGCAGGTTAGAGCCACCCTGCAAGTCAAGACCGAGATTGACCGGATGCCACCAGGAAGGCAGTTTTGCCTTATTACCCAGAAAATTGGGTGCGGCAAAAAATATTCCGGCTAAACAGATAGCAAGAATAATGTAAACTCTGGTTTTTGATAGTTTATACATTAAGCGTTCCTCTTATTTTACTTTTTTTCTACGGCTTTGGATGATTTTTTGTTTTTTAGAGCGGCCGCAACATGTTCTTCTTCGTCATTAACGACATCGCGGACGGTTGCCCGGTTGATCGCGATGATGAGATTGTCGGCGATTTTGACATCTAGTTTTATGGCGTCTGCCTTGGTAACGGTGCCATACACGCCACCGCCGGTGATGATCTTATCCCCTTTTTTGATAGCCTCGAGCATCGCCTGATGCTGGGAAATTTTTTTCTGTTGGGGACGAATGAGAATAAAGTAAAAAACAATGAAAATCAGCGCCAGCTGAATCAGCGTACTGGCAACCGAGGCCTGCGGGGCGGTCGCAGCAGCGGTCTGAGCCAAGGCGTCATTTATAAACATTTTTTTCTCCTTGCGATAAATTAACTGGACACGAATATACACTATTATCTAAGGATAACAACCATAAAAAGTCAAATCTTCAACAAAATTTTGCTTTTTTTAAGGCAGATAGTTGACCGGATTGACGGCTTTTTTGCCGGCACGGATTTCAAAATGCAACTGCGGACTGTTAACGCCGCCGGTTTCTCCAACAGTTGCAATTTTTTCGCCACGGCGTACTTTTTGTCCTTTTTTGACCACGATTCTGTCGTTATGTGCATAAGCCGTAATCCAGCCGTCGTTGTGGCGGATAAGGATCAGGTTGCCAAAACCTTTGAGTTCGTTGCCGGCATAAGCGACAGTGCCAGCATCGGCCGCCCGGACGGCAGTACCTTTGGCAGCTTTGATGTTGATGCCGTCATTGGTGCGCCCTTTGCCGATGGTGCCAAATTTGGAAACAATGGTACCCTGAACCGGCCAGGCGAATTTGCTGTTGCGTTTGGTAGAAATCGGACGGGAGTTGATTGTGCGGGTAGCAGTTGTCTTGCGGGCGGAAGTCTTAGTTTCGGTCGTATAACGGGGTTTGCTTCCGGTACTTTCTTTTGTCCGTACGGTACCCGGGTTACTGTTGCCCTGGAGCATAACTTTTTGCCCAATTGCAAGCGTATAGGGATAAGAAAGCCCGTTCACCCGTTTTAAGGTGTCCACATCAACCCCGTAGCGGCGGGAAATGCTGTAAAGTGTGTCACCGCGGGAAACAATGTGATAAGTGCTCACCGGTAACCGTAGCACCTGTCCGATTTTTAAGGTATAAGGAGGTTTGAGGTTGTTTGCGTCAATCACGTCGCGCAGTGGCAGTCCGTAGCGGCGGGAAATACTGTAAAGTGTGTCGCCGCGTTCGACAACAACCATTTCCGGCGTGCCGAATAACGATGTGCAGCCGGTCAGCCAGAGCAACATTATTCCTATTAGAACCCTTCGCAACGTTGGTTTGACCTCTTTATCAAGTATATACTTATGACAAGTCATTGTAACCGCAAGAAGTTTAATTTTTTCTTTATTCTTAAATAGAACTTGCAATTTGGGGCAAAAAAAAGTACATTGACCGGCAGAAAAAGGATGAAAAAGAACAAAGGCGGGGATAGCGTCTTTAGAGGAGAAACAATAGAAAATGGCAGAAAACAACCGGCCGGAAATCATAGACGAAAGCGGCGACAAATATAAATACGGCTTTGTAACCGAGATTGAGGCGGAAACGGCTCCCAAAGGGCTGAACGCCGATATCATCCATCTGATTTCAGAAAAAAAGGGCGAGCCGGAATGGCTGCTTGAAAAAAGACTGAGGGCATTTGAATTCTGGCAGACGATGAAAGAACCTTCCTGGGCAAAACTTTCTTACGACAAAATAGATTATCAGGACCTGTACTACTATTCAGCACCCAAGCGTAAAGCTGCGCCCAAAGGGTTGGACGAGGTCGATAAGCAGTTGCTTGAAACATATGACAAGCTGGGCATTCCTTTAAAAGAGCAGGAGGCGCTTGCCGGCGTGGTCGCGGTCGATGCGGTGTTTGATAGCGTGTCGGTGGCTACCACCTACCGTGCCAAACTGGCGGAAAAAGGGATTATTTTCTGTTCAATTTCCGAAGCTCTCAGAAAACACCCCGAACTGGTGAAGAAATATCTCGGTTCGGTAGTACCCTATACAGACAATTTTTTTGCCTGCCTCAATTCGGCGGTGTTTACCGACGGGTCTTTTGTTTATATTCCCAAGGGCGTGCGCTGCCCAATGGAGCTTTCCACCTATTTTCGCATCAATGCCAGAAACACCGGCCAGTTTGAGCGCACGCTGATTGTGGCCGACGAAGGCAGCTATGTTTCTTATCTGGAAGGCTGCACCGCTCCCCAGCGGGATGAAAACCAACTGCACGCGGCAATTGTCGAAATTGTGGTATTGGATAATGCTGAGGTTAAATATTCGACCGTGCAGAACTGGTATCCGGGCGACAAAGACGGCAGGGGAGGGGTTTACAACTTTGTAACCAAGCGGGCGGCTTGCCGCGGAGTCAATTCCAAAGTGTCGTGGACACAAGTGGAAACAGGCTCTGCCGTTACCTGGAAATATCCGTCTTGCGTGCTGCAGGGCGACAATTCGTCAGGCGAATTTTATTCGGTTGCGCTTACTAACAACCGCCAACAGGCCGACACTGGAACCAAAATGATCCACATCGGTAAAAACACCACCTCCAAAATCATATCAAAAGGCATTTCTGCCGGCTTTTCCAACCAGACCTACCGGGGGCTGGTCAAAGTAGCGCCGTCGGCCGACAATGCCCGCAACTATTCGCAGTGCGACAGTCTGCTGATCGGTTCGAACTGTGGCTCGCATACAGTTCCCTATGTTGAAAACCGCAGTCGCACGACAACACTCGAGCATGAGGCAACCACCTCCAAAATCAGCGACGAGCAGTTGTTTTATTGCCAGAGCCGAGGTATCTCCGAAGAAGACGCGGTCAGTCTGATCGTCAACGGCTTTTGCAAGGAGGTTATGCAACAGTTGCCGATGGAATTTGCGATTGAGGCAGCCAAGCTGATTAATATAAACCTGGAAGGGAGCGTCGGCTGATGTCCGGTTCGGTATTAAAACACGAGCCGTCGGCTCGGCGCCAGCGGGTGCAGGAGACAGTGGCGAAAAAAACGGATAGCCAGGACGAAAACTCCAGGAAAAAAGAAGGAAGATAGGAAAAAGATGAGCACAACTTTGTTGGAAATAGAAGATTTGCACGCCTGCGTAGCCGGCAAGGAAATCATCAAAGACTTTAACCTGACGATCAATGAGGGTGAAGTTCATGCCATCATGGGGCCGAACGGCGCCGGAAAGTCGACTTTGTCCTACGTGTTGAGTGGTAGGCCGGGATATGAAATTACCGCCGGCACGATCAAATTCCACGGCCGTGACCTGACAGCCATGCCGGTTGAAGAACGCGCTCGTGAAGGTCTGTTTCTGATTATGCAGTATCCGGTCGAAATCCCCGGTGTGCCGGTAACCAATTTTTTGAAACACGCAGTCAATGCCGAGCGCAAGTATCGCAACGAGCCCGAGCTTGACACCATGGAATTTATCAAAATGGTGCGCGAAGAGGGACGCAAACTGGGTATTGATGCCGAAATGCTCAAACGTCCGGTTAACGTCGGCTTTTCCGGCGGCGAAAAAAAGCGGCTGGAAACTTTGCAGATGGCGGTGCTCAAACCCAAACTGGCGATTTTGGACGAAGCCGATTCGGGGCTTGATATCGATGCTTTAAAAGTGGTGGCTGAAGGCGTCAATCGGCTCCGCGACAGTGAGCGCTCACTGCTGGTCATTACCCATTATCAGCGGCTACTCAATTATATTGTACCCAATTTTGTTCATGTTTTTGCCGACGGACACATTGTCCGTTCCGGCGATAAAAATCTGGCATTGGAGCTGGAAGAAACGGGCTATGCCGAATTTGTGAAAGAAAAATAAAATGGCTGGTCTGATACAAGATGTTGAATTGTTCGGCGCCGACATTCCCCGGCTGGAAGGCCTGCGGGAAAAAGGGCGTGCAGCTTTTCGGATACCGACGGCAAAAACCGAAGCCTGGAAATACACCCGCTTGCGGGCGCTGGCTACCAATGATTTTGTCGTCCCGCCATCAAAGTTTCTGGCCGAACTGGTAGGGGAAAGCGAAGAATGTGGCTGTGGCGGAAAGTGTCATTGTAGTCATCATTGCAGCGGTGGGGAGCACGAATGCTCCTGCCACGGGCACGGGGAAAAAAGGCCAGAGCTGCCTTTTGCTGCTCATGAATTTTATTTTGATAACGGGCAGTTTGTGCCGGTTTATCCGGTGTTGCCCCGCGGTGTGGAAGCAATGACCTTAATGGAGGCGCTCATTTCCGGTGAAGAAGGGCATTTGCTCAACAAATACACCGGGCTTAACGATTATCCGTTTGCCGCATTAAACACCGCTTATCTGGAAGAAGGTCTGTTTATCCGCATCGGCCGGGGTGTCAGCCTTAACTGTCCTCTGGCTTTGCGTTGCCTCAGCAGAGGCAACAAGGAAAACCGGTTTTCCAACATCCGCAATCTGATTGTACTGGAAGAAGACGCCAAAGCCGAACTGATTGAATATTACGAATATGAAGGCGAGCCCAAAACGTGCTACTTTAACAATATCGTCAATGAAATTTACCTTGCCGGTGGAGCGAAACTCCGGCACTATAAACTTCAAAACGAAAGTTTTAAGGCTGTTCATATTACCCTCAATTTGGTCAGAGTCGGACATAAAGGCGTATACAGTAGCCTCTGCCTGCAAAAAGGCGCCGATCTTGGTCGCAATGAAACCCGGGTGCAGCTTTTGGAAGAAGGGGCCAAAGCGGAAGTTAACGCTGCTTACCTGATGAACGGCTGGGCAACACTTGATACCACCACCAATGTCGAACACCTGGCCGGACAGACTTATTCGTCGCAGCTTGTCAAGGGCGTTGTCGGTGGCGAGGCCAAAGGCGTATTTCAGGGTAAGGTTCACATTGCTCGCAATACCGAAAAGGTTGAAGGGCGCCAGTTGCACAAAGCTTTGCTTTTGAGCGATACAGCGGAAGTTGACGTCAAGCCGGAGCTGGAAATTTTTTCCGATGATGTCAAATGTTCGCATGGTGCAGCCTGTGGCGAGCTGGACAAGGAACAGTTGTTTTATCTTTGTTCCCGCGGCATCGGCAAAGAAGAGGCCCGTCGGATGCTGGTTCATGCCCATCTGGCGGAAGTGTTAGCGCGGGCAGATAATCCGGAAATAAGAGAGTGGCTGCAAAATAATATCAGCGGGGAAGCATGAATACAACCATCTGCAACCATCGCGGCGAAAAGTTGGAAATCGCCCTGGACGGTCTGAAAAATGTCGGTTCTGGCCGGTTAGCCTTTGTCCAACACGGCTTAAGTGGGCATAAAGGGCAGGTGATGGTACGCCGTCCGGTACAGGCCTTTGTTGACAATGGTTTTACTGTAGTTTCTTTTGATTCTCGACATTCATTCGGTGCCAGCGACGGCAGTCTGGAATTTGCAACTTTGAGTTCATTTATCGAAGATCTGCACACAGTTATCGACTGGGCCGCCAAAGAAAACTTTTATCATGAGCCGTTTGCCTTGAGCGGGCATTCTCTTGGTGGCGGCAGCGTACTGAAATATGCCGAGGACTACCCCACGAAGGTAAGCCTGCTGGTACCGGTAGCGGCCATGGTCGGCGGTAAATATTTTATCCGCTCAAGGCTCTTAAACGAGCATAACAGCTACCGGCAATGGCTGCGAGAAGGGCGTCTTTACCGGGAAAACAAAAGGCACCCAGAAAAAAATGGCTGGCTTTCTTTTAACGTGGTACGCGATATGCTGCGCTACAATCTGGTGCGCGATGCAGGGCGGGTACATTGCCCGACTTTACTGATTACCGGCGACGGCGATCTTTCATCCACACTTTACAACAACCATGCGCTTTATGACACATTGCAATGTGCCAAAACAATAACTATTTTAAAAGAATGTGGGCATCTGTACGAAACGGTGCAAAATGCCGAAGATCTGTATCACACGGTTTATAACTGGATAAAAGAAAATGTATAATGTTTATGAGATAAGAAAAGATTTTCCCGAATTGGCGCTTGAGATCAACGGCCAGCCAAATACGTTTCTTGATACGGCGGCATCGGCGCAGAAACCAGAAGCAGTACTGTCAAAAATAATGTCTTTTTACAGCACTCATTATTCCAATGTTCACCGTAGTTCGTATTATCTTGCCGAACAGGCAACGGCGGAATATGAAGAAGCCCGCGAAACGGTTGCCCGTTTCCTGAACGCTAGCAGTCGTGAGATTGTGTTTACCCGTTCGGCGACGGAAGGCGTCAATCTGGTTGCTGCCACCTGGGGAATGTCTAATCTGCATCTAGGGGACGAAATTTTGCTTTCCGAAGCAGAACATCATGCCAACCTAGTTCCCTGGCAGATAGTGCGCGACCGCACCGGCTGTAGTCTGAAGTTTTTTGCCATTAACGACGATGGCAGCTATAATCAGGAAAATTTTTATAAGGCTCTTTCCAAAAAAACAAAACTGATCGGGGTAACCGGGATGTCCAATGTGCTGGGAACGGTTTTCCCTGTTAAGGAAATTGCGGCCGCTGCCCACGCGTGCGGCGCTCTGTGTCTGGTTGATGCCTGTCAGTCAATTGTCCACCAGAAAATGGATGTCAAAGATATTGACTGCGATTTTTTGGTCTTTTCCGGGCATAAAACATACGGTCCGACGGGGGTTGGCGTGTTGTACGGAAAATATGAGCTGTTCGATTCCATGCCACCGTACCAGACCGGTGGCGATATGGTGAAAAAGGTTACTTACGAACATACCGAATTTGCCGAACCTCCGGCGCGTTTTGAGGCCGGTACACCGGCGATTGCCCAGGTTGTCGGGTTGGGTGAGGCATTGAAATATATGCAAAATCTCGGGCTAGAAAATATCGCAGCTCACGAAAAATCCCTGCTGGACTACACCAATACCCGGCTGGCGGAAATTCCGGAACTGAAAATTGTTGGAACGGCGCCTGGAAAAGGTGGAGTAATTTCGTTTGTGCTGGACAATATCCATGCCCAGGACGTAGCTTTTGTCCTGGATAAGGAAGGGGTTGCTATCCGCACCGGCCACCATTGCGCCGAGCCAGTTGTTAACCGGATGGGCTATACCTCGCTGGCACGGGCATCATTTGGGCTTTATACCACTCGCGAGGATATCGATTGCTTTGTTGCCGCGCTTGCCAAAGCCAAAAGCTTTTTTAAGAAGACAGACAGGATATAAAATGAAAGAAAACAAGGAAAATCTGCTGAGCGAAGAACAGGAAGAAGAATTGCTGCGAGCGCTGGCTGCGCAGGCACCGGCCGAAAAATATACGGCAACGGCGGGCGAACCGCTACCGAAAGGATCTTTGTCTGCCTCCTGCGAAGACATTGTCAATGCTCTGAAAACAGTTTCCGACCCGGAAATTCCGATCAATATCTATGATATGGGCTTTGTTTACGATATCAGACAACGGGAAGGCGGTGATGTGGAAATCGACATGACACTGACTGCACCCACCTGTCCGGTAGCGGGTATTTTGCCGCAGCAGGCCGCTGAGGCGGTAGCCGCATTGTGCGGGGTCGGCCGGGTAACCGTCAAAGTTGTGTGGGAGCCGGCCTGGACGCCTGACAAAATGAGCGAAGAAGCCAAAGCTGTTTTGGAGCTGTTTTGAAAATAAACCGACCGCTGGCGGAACATTGTCATCGGAGGTTTTTTCATTAAAAAAACACTTTCATTATCGTCAATTGAATTCTCGGATCAAGACCTAAGAATGACATTCATCCTAATATCCGACCTTCCCCCTAACGTCATGCCCAGACTTGATCCGGGCATCCAGTTAAATATAAAGTCATATTCTCCATAAAATAACGCTCAATTAAAGAAAAGTGTTGTTTTTTAGCATAATTTTGTACAAAACTCTT
>CAYXBH010000002.1:0-29872 GCA_964463185.1 uncultured Azospirillum sp.
GGAACAGAGTGTTTTTTTAAGGGTATTAAAAAACAACACTTTTCTTTAATTGAGCGAAAAAAAAGCGTTTCTTTTTAAGGAAACGCTTTTGCTTTTTAATCTTCCAACCCAAGCAGTCGGTATTTGACCCTGATGTCATAATCTTTTCCATAGCTCCTAATCAGAGCTGCCGATGCTTCCTGTGCCAAATCCAAATTCAGACGGCGGGAAATAACGTCCATATCTTCGTCCGACAAACTACGGGGTTCCGCATCTTTTACGGCCAGAGCAACAATATGTGTTCCGTTCTGTTCAATCAGTTTCGGTGTCTGATTGACATCGTTAAACAGCTCGATCATTTGGGCCTGGGACAGCGATGCAAAGCTTTCGCTGCGGGTGAGGGGATCGGTTGTTTCCACCTTCAGGCCATAACGTTTGGCTACTTCTTTGATGTCATCACCGCTTTCCAGATCATGCATAACATCGTTGATGATTTCCTGAGTGATGGCGGCTTTTTCGTTTTCCTGCCACATTTCTTTAATCTTCGGCATCGCCATTTCAAGACTTTGCTGATGACTGTCCTTAATAGCATTGACTCTGGCAAAAACAAAACCGTCGTCAGTTTCAATTGCCTGGGAAATCTCCCCCTGATTATAAGAGAAAACGGCATCAACGAAATCAGGATTTTTAACCAGACCATCAAAGGAGACAGGCAGGGATATAGCATTGCCGTTTTCATCCAAACCTTTAACCTGTTCGACTTTAACGTTCATTCCTTCGGCAATCTGCTCCAAACTATTACCGGCGCCGATCTGGTCTTCAATCCGGTTGATCAGTTCATAACCGGTTTCATAAACCGCATCGTCGGCCAGGGTCTGTCTGATTTTTTCTCTGACTGTTTTTTCGTCTTCTTTGGAACCGGCTTTAATATCGGTTACTTTCATGATGTGCCATCCCATTTCCGAAGACATCGGACCAACGACATCGCCTTTTTCAACCGCAAATACTTCCCGTCCGGTTTCAGCAATAAGCATATCTTCCGAAACATAATCCAGACGCGTTTCTTCATCGGTTTGCTGTGCTTTTTCACGGGCAACCTGATAAAAATCTTCGCCTTTGTCAAGCGCGGCTTTGGCGGCATCGGCATCTTCCTTGTTTGCAAACACCATCTGCAAAACATTGCGGGTTTCCGGCATAACAAACAGGTTCAGGTTGTTTTCATAATATTCGTCGATTTCTTCGTCCGAAATTTCTATATGTCCGGCAAGATCTTTGGTCGAAAGAACGATAAAATCGGCATCGCGTCTTTCCGGCTCAACGAAATCCATGCTGAAATCGTTGTAATACTGGTCAATTTCATCTTCGGAAATTTCCCTGTCAACAACGGCATCGGCATCGTTCAGCGATATATAGCTGAACACTTTCCGCATACTTTCAGCGGTGGCAACATATTTTGTCAGCACGGAAGGAACGTTGAAAACGGCAACCAGGCTTTGTACCAGATATTGTTTTTTCAGCTCCTGACGGATATTTTCGATATACTGTTTTTCGCTCCAGTTGGACCGGGAAAGAAAGTAATTCAGTTTTTCTTTGCTGAACTGTCCGTTTTCGTCCCAGAACTGAACTTGCGAAAAAATAATATCCCGCACCAGAGCATCGTTGATATACACTTTGTTTTTAACCGCGGTTTCTTCCGTGATCATATCGTCCAGATCTCTCTGTACCAGCCCGGCCAGCATGGCATTTCGTATTTCGTCGGTAATTTCGATATCTCCGAACAGCCGCTGAGCCATCCTGATTTCCCTGTCCAGCTGCTGTTTGATATCAAACTGCGTAACCTCGCGGTTGTTAACTTTAATAACTGCCCGATTGCCGGCGGCACTGTTGATGTATCCAGAAACACCGAATAAAGACATAAAACTGAGTGCCGTCAAAATCAAAATCGCTTTTGCCGCCCAAGAATCCTGTGCCTTGCGTAATTTGGTAATCATGTATATTGCGTCCTGTGTATATTATGTTCCTATTTACTTACTAAACCAAGTCCGTAAACATATTGTATTAAAAATTAAAAAAGATTATCATAAATATAACCGTTTTCTTAATATATGCAATCGCAAAATATTAGTGTTGAAAAGTTTTTTTTAGTATGCTAATTTTGCGGCAACATAAAATATTTTGAGGAAAAAAATAATGGCTAGAAAAATTATGATCGCCGGCAACTGGAAAATGAACGGCCTGTCCGAAGACGGGGTTGCTCTTGCCAAAGAGGTTGCCGCCGAAGTCAAAAAACTGGGCAGACCCGCATGCGAATTTTTGGTATGTCCGCCTTTTACTTTGCTTTATCTGGTAAAAAAAGCTCTCCACGGTGCCAAAGTTGCGCTCGGTGCGCAAGATGCTCATTTTGCGGTTAAAGGCGCCCACACCGGCGACATCAGTCCCGCCATGCTCAAAGACATGGGCTGCACTTATGTTATCCTCGGCCACTCCGAACGCCGTGCCGACCATTTTGAAACCAGCGAACTGGTAGCCCAAAAAGCGGCGGCAGCTTATGAGGCGGGGTTAAAAACCATTATCTGCATCGGAGAAACCGAAAAACAGCGCGACGAAGGGAAAACGATTGAAGTTTGCGCCGAACAGATTATGGGCTCCGTTCCCGAAAATGCCGACGCTTCCAATACCGTAATCGCCTATGAACCGGTTTGGGCAATCGGCACCGGCAAAACGCCAACTCCCGCCGATGTTGAGGAAGTTCACGCTTCTGTCCGCAAAGTTCTGGCCAAAAAACTGGGTAAAGCAACCGCCAATAAAATGCGGATCCTTTACGGCGGTTCGGTCAAACCTTCTAATGCTGGGGAATTTTTGTCGCTGGAAGACGTCGACGGCGCACTGATCGGCGGTGCCAGCCTGAAAGCGCAGGACTTTTTGGCAATTGCCAAATCCGTTTGTTAACAGTTTTTCTATAAAGGATATAAAATGAGTACGGTTTTATTAGTTATCCATCTGCTGGTTGCCATCTTTCTGGTTGCCCTGATTTTGATGCAACGTTCCGGCGGCGGCGCCCTCAGTGGGCTCGGCGGCGGCTCGGGTGCGGGCAATTTTATGACCGCCCGCGGAACCGGCAACCTGCTGACCCGTCTAACCGCGATTATGGCAACGCTGTTCTTTTTGACCAGTTTGTCGCTCTCTCTGTATTATAAAGATCACACCAATACGGAAAGCCGTTCCATTTTGGACGCGCCGGCTGTAGAAACCCAGGCTCCGGCTCAGCCGGCAGCTCCGGCAGTTCCCAACGCGCCGGTGGCAGAGCAGTAAATGAATGGGACAATCAAAAAATCGGAGGCACCTTTTCACAAGGTGCCTCTGACGCTTTAAAATCTGAAAAATTTTACCTTTTTATCAAAAGGGTCTTGCACAATGACTAAAAATGAAAATAAGCAACCAAAATTCATCTTCATCACCGGCGGTGTTGTTTCTTCTTTGGGAAAAGGACTAGCATCCGCCTCTTTGGCCGCACTGCTGCAGGCGCGCGGTTTCAAAGTCCGGCTGCGCAAACTGGATCCATACTTAAATGTTGACCCCGGCACCATGAACCCATGCCAGCACGGGGAAGTTTTTGTTACCGACGACGGCACCGAGGCCGACCTTGACCTTGGGCATTACGAACGTTTTTCGGGCATTCCCGCCACCAAGCATGACAGCGTAACTTCCGGAAAAATCTATCAGCGGGTGCTCGACAAAGAGCGTCATGGCGATTATCTGGGGGCTACCATTCAGGTTATTCCTCATGTTACCAACGAAATCAAAGAATTCATCTTGTCGAATTTAAGTGATGAAGATTTTGTATTATGCGAAATCGGCGGAACAGTCGGTGATATCGAGGGACAACCCTATCTGGAAACCATCCGCCAGTTGGCCTACGAACTCGGACACGACAGAACCATGTTTGTCCACTTAACGCTTTTACCCTATATTCCGACTGCTGGCGAATTAAAAACAAAGCCAACCCAGCACTCAGTAAAACAATTGCAGGAATACGGCATCCAACCAGATATTCTGCTGTGCCGTTCGCAAATTGAAATTCCGCAAAACGAAAAACGCAAAATTGCCTTGTTCTGCAACGTGCGGGAGAAGAGGGTGATTGCCGCGCTCGATGCCCGCTCCATATATCATGTGCCGATGGCCTATTCAAAAGAAGGGTTGGATGTGGAAGTCTGCAAGTATTTCGGCCTTGATACCCCGGCTGCCGACCTAAGCAAGTGGGAACATATTGCAGATGTTATGGAAAATCCGGAAGGCGAAGTCAGGATTGCCGTTATTGGCAAATATCAACTGCTGGAAGCATATAAGTCTTTAAACGAAGCCCTGACTCACGGCGGCATAGCCAACCATTTCAAAATTAAAATCAAATGGATTGACGCCGAAGATGTGGAAAAAACCGGCGCAGCCGCTTATTTGTCCGATGTCAGTGGTATCCTGGTGCCGGGCGGTTTCGGCAGCCGCGGAACCGAAGGGAAAATCGCCGCCGCCCGCTATGCCCGCGAAAACAACATTCCCTACTTTGGTATCTGTTTCGGTATGCAGATGGCGGTTATTGAAACCATGCGCAACGTTGCTGGCATCAAAAACGCCAGCAGTACAGAACTGGATCCCAACTGCGAGGCCGTTGTTGGTCTGATGACGGAATGGGATAAAGACGGTGCCAGAGAAATCCGGAGCAAAAACGGGGATCTCGGCGGCACCATGCGTCTTGGCGCATATCCCTGCCTACTGACACCAGGCTCAAAAGCCGCCGATATTTACGGGACGGAAAAAATCAACGAAAGACATCGCCATCGTTACGAAGTCAATATTAAATATGAACCATTGCTTCAAAAGGCAGGGATGCAGATTACCGGCAAATCGCCGGACGGGAAACTTCCGGAAATAGTCGAACGGCCGGAGCATCCGTGGTTTGTCGGAGTACAATTCCATCCGGAGCTGAAATCAAAACCGTTTGCACCACATCCGTTATTTGTAGCTTTTATAAAAGCAGCAATTGACAACAGCCGCCTTTTATAATTAAATACAACCCCTTGGAAGTTATAAAGAAGAAAAACATGAAAAACAGAATAATTATAACCTTTTTGGCGACAATATTTGCATTTTCGGCAGAAGCCGGCGTTATAAAAGATTTTTTCAGCGAAGCCTGGGAAAACTCAAAATACGCTTTTAACTGCGGCAGACACGATCTTTATGTGCCTGTCCGCACTTGGCATAACCGTCTGTTCTACGATGACGAGCATATCGACAAATACAACGAAGAACCCTGGGGTATCGGCTATGGCCACAGTTTTTGGGAGGGCAATGAATGGCACGGCGTCTATGCCATGGTCTTCAAAGATTCCAACTTTCACCCGGAAACTATGATCGGCTACGCCTACCTCTACAATTGGGGACTGGATGATACCGGCGACTGGAAAGCCGGCGTTGGCTACACGTTGGGCGTTACCCAGAGGGAAGAATATTTATACATACCGGTTCCGCTACCGCTGCCGATTGCCGGCGTTTCATACAAGCAACTTTCCCTGCAAGCGACCTATGTTCCCGGCGTCAAAAACGACGGTAACGTTCTGTTTGCCTGGCTAAAATGGACATTCTGACAAAAGATAAGGAAAAATATATGGAAGCACAAAAAACTATAAAAATCGACAATTTTGAAATTGGTAACCGGTTGCCACTGGCGATAATCGCCGGTCCCTGCCAGATTGAAAGCCGCCAGCATGCTATTGACATTGCCGGCGCCATGGTGGAGATAACCAAAGATCTCGGCATCAACTACATTTTCAAAGCTTCTTACGACAAAGCCAACCGTACTTCTCTCAAATCGCCCCGCGGCATCGGTATAGAGGAGGGAATGCACACCTTTGACGAAATTAAAAAGTTGTACGGATGCCCGATTCTGACCGATGTGCATGAAAAGGAACAATGTGCCGTTGTTGCCAAACACGTTGACATACTGCAAATTCCGGCTTTTCTATGCCGGCAGACCGACCTGGTCATCGCCGCCGCCCAAACAGGAAAAATCATCAATATCAAAAAAGGGCAGTTTCTGGCTCCCTGGGATATGAAAAATCTGGTCATGAAATCGGTAGACAGTGGCAACCCGAATGTCTGCATTACCGAACGCGGCACCAGTTTCGGCTACAACACGCTGATAACCGATATGCGTTCTTTTCCCAAAATGGCCAAAGATACCGGCTGCCCAATCATTTTTGATGCCACCCATTCGGTGCAGCAGCCAGGCGGACTTGGCGGATGCTCCGGCGGACAAAGGGAATTTGCACCGGTTCTGGCTCGTGCCGCTGCTGCTGTCGGCGTAGCTGCCGTATTTATGGAAACCCACGAAAATCCGGATAAAGCATTATCGGATGGCCCCAACTCCATCGCCTTAAAAGATATGAAACGGGTGATTGGCGAGTTAATGGCTTATGACAAGATTACCAAAACCATCATTCACGACTATTAACCGCAGAACTGGCGAACTCGGATATAAAAATGGAGTTTCGTGACGAGGGATATATTACCGCTGTCCGCCGCTACGGCGAAAATTCGTTGATTGTAAGCCTAATTTCAAAAGAACATGGCTTAATCAGCGGTTTTGTCAAAGGCGGCAGCAGCCGGAAGAACATCGGCATATACCAAACCGGCAACCGGATCGGCTTTGATGCCTATGCTCGAATTGAAGAAAATATGCTCAGCCTAAAAACGGAACTGCTGATGCCATCAGCAGTCAATTTTATGTCATCGCCCGCCAAGCTGGCCGCTTTATCATCTCTGTGCTCGTTGTGCACAGCCTGCCTTCCAGAAAAAGAAAATTTAGAGTTGTTTTATAACCGGATAGACGATTTTTTTAATTTTATAAATAAAGAAAATTGGTTGACATACTATTCTTTGTTTGAATTTTTTCTGCTTGATTATCTCGGTATCGGGCTTGACCTGAACGAATGTGCTGTAACCGGCAGCAAAGAAAACCTGGCCTATATTTCCCCCAAAAGCGGCCGGGCGGTGTGCTGGGAGTCGGGAGCGCCGTATGCGATGCGGCTCTATTCATATCCGCATTTCATTGTGGATAAAAACGAATTTCCGTCGCCGTCTGAAATAGCAGATCTACTGAAAATGACCGAATTTTTCCTCAACAAAAATTTTTTTAAAGTTCACGGCTTGAAATTCCCCGAAAACCGTGCTAGTTTGCTGGAAAATCTGGGCCTATAAGGGAAACTATGCAAGAAAACGAAGAAAAAATCAAAAACGTACAGCTTGCTGAAGAACTCAGCAAGCGTTACCTGTCTTATGCCATGTCAACGATCGTATCACGTTCGCTGCCAGACGTCCGGGACGGCCTAAAACCTGTTCACCGTCGTCTGCTGTATGCCATGCGCCAGCTGCATCTCGACCCCAAATCGGGGTTCAAAAAATGCGCCCGCGTTGTCGGTGATGTCATCGGTAAATATCACCCCCACGGCGACAGCGCCGTTTACGGCGCCATGGCACGCCTGGCACAGGATTTTTCGGTGCGCTATCCGTTAGTGGACGGGCAGGGCAACTTCGGCAACATCGACGGCGACGGCCCTGCCGCCATGCGTTATACCGAAGCCAGACTGACAGAATTTGCCATTGCCCTGATGGAGGGGCTGAATGACAATGCCGTCGATTTTATGGATACCTACGATGGAGAAGAAAGCGAGCCAGTAGTTATGCCAGCCATGGTACCCAACCTTTTGTGCAACGGTTCAGCTGGTATCGCCGTCGGGATGGCCACCAATATTCCCCCGCATAACTTAAGCGAAGTCTGCGACGCACTTTTGTACCTGATTGACAATCCGGAATGCGACATCGAACCACTTGTCCGTCGGATAAAAGGCCCCGATTTCCCGACTGGCGGCTATATCATCGACAAGTTCGACAGCATTTTGGATACCTATCGCCAGGGCAAAGGAGTGTTCCGCATCCGTGCAAAATGGGAAAAGGAAGACCTCGGTCATGGGCAATATCAGATTATCGTTACGGAAATTCCTTATATGGTTCCCAAAGCCAAGCTGGTTGAAAAAATAGCCTCTTTGCTTTTGGAAAAGAAAATCCCACTTCTAAACGACATCCGAGATGAATCTGCACAAGACATAAGGATTGTACTGGAGCCTAAAAGCCGGCTGGTCGATGCCAATTTGCTGATGGAACATCTGTTTAAGCAGACCGAGCTCGAAAGCCGCTTTAACCTGAACATGAATGTCCTTGATTCTGACGGCGTACCACGGGTTATGTCAATCAAGGAAGTCTTGCGCGAATTTTTAAATCACCGTCACAACGTTCTGCTTCGGCGGACAAATTACCGTTTGGATAAAATAAACTACCGGCTGGAAATCTTAAGCGGCTACCTGATTACATATCTCAACCTTGATCGCATCATCCAGATCATACGCGAAGAAGAAAACCCCAAATCCGTCATGATGACAGAGTTCAAACTGACGGAAAATCAGGCAGAGGCCATTCTTAACATGAAATTGCGCTCATTACGCAAACTGGAAGAAAGCCAGATACAAGAGGAATACGACGCTCTTTTGGAAGAAAAATCCGGTCTGGAAGAACTGCTCGATAATGAAGGCAAAAGATGGCAGGCGATTGCTTCCGAAGTAAAACAAATTAAAGAAAAATTCGGCAAAAAAACGGCTCTCGGCCGCCGGCGAACAGAGTTTTCAGAAGTTGCGGAAACAATCGACGTACCGCTGGAAGCCCTGATTGAAAAAGAGCCGATTACTGTGATTTTGTCGCAAAAAGGCTGGATCCGCTGCCTAAAAGGACACGTCAACTTAAATGACGAATTTAAATTCAAAGACGACGATGCCCTGCAGATAGTTCTCCATGCACAGACAACAGACAAACTGGTGGTTATGGACAGCTCAGGCAAGTTTTTCAACATTCCGGCCAATGAAATCCCAAGCGGAAGAGGATTCGGACAGCCGCTCAGGCTGATGATTGACATCGCCAACAATGATTATGTCATTTCCGTGTTTGTATTTGAGCCGAAAGCAGCATATCTGATTGCCTCCTCCAAAGGTTACGGCTTTATTGTTGACGAAAACCATATTATCGCCCAAACCCGCAATGGCCGCAAAATTATGAACGTGTCCGAAGGCGACAAGCCCGTCTGCTGCCTGAAAGTTAACGGCAATATGGTTGCCATCGTCGGCGACAACCGAAAACTGCTTGTTTTCAAAACGGAAGAAATTCCAACCCTAGCGCGGGGAAGGGGCGTTTGCCTGCAAAAATATAAAGAAGGCAGCCTTTCTGATATTCAGTTCTTTAACGAAACCGACGGTTTCAGTTTCAGCCGCAGTGGCGGCATCAGCACGGAAAAAGAACTGATAACCTGGCTCGGACATCGCGCCCAAGTTGGAAAACAAGTTCCTTTCGGCTTCCCGAAAAACAACAAATTTTTCACTAAAAACAACGAAGAAAAATAACAAATCAAACAAAACATTAAAGAGTCCGAAATAATCGGGCTTTTTTGCTTTTGCCAAAAACCCCAAGTATGAAATTTCTTGACTAAATTAAAGCCGGATCAAATGTTAAACAAAAGAAAAAATTATTCTATTCAACATGTTGTCGTTGACTTCTAAAGTAAAATCCGCCACAAGGGCATACCTTTTTACATTATATATATTTGTCGCATAATCTATATTATGTATAGTTTGATATCAAGACATAACATATTGACAATACAGCACAAAACAGCGTTCTTTTCATTTTGAAAGCGCGTTTTATGGAATTTTTTTTCACCAAATTAACATTACATCCAAAACCAGTACAAAAAACTGCTGACATCGGTCGTCAACTACCGACCTTTAATTGGCTGAGGCTACCAATTTCTGTGTATATGCTTTGCACGGCTTCCCGAAAATATCATCACGACTACCGGTTTCAACCATTTTACCGTCTTTCATAACCAAAATCCGATCCGACATAGCCCGCACGGCTCCCATATCATGAGAGATAAAAATATAGCTTAAATTACGATTTTGCTGAATTTCCTGCAGCAATTTGATGATCTGCGCCTGAATGGTAACATCAAGCGCCGAAGTCGGCTCATCCAAAATCAACAGCTTTGGCTCCAGAATAAGTGCCCTCGCAATAGCAATCCGTTGTCTTTGTCCGCCGGAAAATTCATGAGGATATTTCACCATATCATCTTTATTTAGTCCAGTTTCTTCAATCACTTGCAACACTCTTTGCCGACGTTCTTCCCTTTTTAAATCCGGATAATGCACCAACAGTCCCTCACTGACAATCTCTTCTATATTCATTCTGGGATTCAGCGAATTGTAGGGATCCTGAAAAACGATCTGAATATTTTTGCTGAGTTGCCGGCGCTCTTTGACATCTGCCATGCCCAATTCCCTGTTTTCAAAAAATATTTTTCCTGTATATTTGTTCAAACCGACAATCGTCAATCCCAGCGTCGTCTTTCCAGAACCGGACTCTCCCACAATGCCGAGCGTTGCTCCCTGTCGCAGCTCAAAAGAAATATCATCAACCGCTTTCAGCTTTTCAATCATCCTTCCCCATAGATTTTTCTTTATGGGAAAAGTAACCCGGATATGTTCCGCACGCAACAAAACATTACCAGATTTATTGTTGTTTTTCATCAACATATGAGCACTTATTAAATCTTTAGTATAACAGTGGACAGGATGCTCGAATACCTGTCTGATTTCTCCCTGTTCAACAATTTTGCCGTCTTTCATCACCAATACCCGGTCAGCAATCCGACGGATAACATTCAGATCATGGCTGATAAAAATAATGGACATGTTCAGCTTTTGTTTCAGACTGATCAATAGGTTAATAATCTGCTCCTGAACCGTTACGTCAAGGGCTGTTGTCGGTTCATCGGCAATCAATATATCCGGATTATTAGCAATCGCCATGGCTATCATAACCCGTTGCCTTTGCCCACCGGAAAGTTCAAACGGATAGGCTTTCATCCGTTTTTCCGCATTTTGGATACCTGTCAGTTTCAGCAGCCGCAAAACCTCTTTCCGAGCACTTTTCTCATCCAGTCTCCGGTGAAGTACCAAAGTTTCGGCTATTTGTTTTTCAATGGTATGCAGCGGATTAAGTGATGACATCGGCTCTTGAAAAATGTAGGCTATTCGATTGCCACGGATTTTCCGGAAAAGATTGTCACTCAACCCAACCAGTTCCTGCCTTTCAAATTTTATGGAACTTCTTTCTCCCAGACGAGCTTTAGGGAAAGGCAGCAGTCCTAGTAAAGCCAGTGCCGTTACGGATTTTCCCGATCCCGATTCACCGACTATTCCAAGGACTTTCCCGGGATCAAGGACAAAAGAAATATTATCGACCGCCGTTTTTTCTTTTCCGTCGCCGTTTCTGAACATAATTGAGAGATTTTGAACCTCGAGCATACTCATCGACGGTTTTTCCTTGTATCCAGCATATCGCGCACACCCTCGCCCACAAAAATCAACGCCATCAGCAAAACTGACAAAACGATAAATATGGAAATCCCGATCCAAGGGGCCTGCAAATTATCTTTTCCCTGCCGGACCAGATCACCGAGCGAAGGGTATTCATGCGAAAGCCCCAACCCCAGAAAGTCAAGAGCCGTCAGCGACACAATCGCTTCCGACATAATAAACGGGATAAAAGTGATGGCGGAAACAAGCGCATTGGGCATAATATGACGATAAATAATCCGCCAGTTTCCCACGCCCATGACACGCGCCGCCTTAACAAACTCAAAATTGCGCGTCCGCATAAACTCCGCTCGCACCATACCGGTCAGCGAAGTCCATGAGAAAAAAAGTAAAATAACCAGCAATGTCCAAAACGAAGGCAAAAAAATGCTGGAAACGATAATCAAAATAAAAAGCTGCGGCAAAGATTCCCATATTTCTATAAAACGTTGCATAAAAATATCCAATTTTCCACCGAAATACCCCTGCACAGCTCCTGCGGCAATCCCGATGGCGGAAGAAATCAGTGTCAGCAGAAAAGCAAATGCTAAAGACAGCCGCAGCCCGTACAGAATCCGAGCCACAATATCCCTGCCCTCATCATCGGTTCCGAGCCAGTGGCGTTTTGAAGGCGCTGCCGGCGTCGGCATATCCATTTCCATATCAACCGTATTGAAAGAAAACGGAACCGGAGACATCAACATCCAGCCGTTTTGCTCTATATTATTTCGAATATATGGATCCGCATAATCGACCGGCGTCGGAAAATCACCGCCGAAATCCAAATCCGTATATGTAACGGCAAGCGGAAAATACCACTTACCACCATAGCGCACCAACAGAGGTTTATCATTGGCTAAAACATCGGCAAACAGACTGAGAAGTACCAAAAACAAAAGCAGAAAAAGAGATCTCGTGGCACGTTTGTTTTGACAGAAAACATGCCATTCTGGCAATAATGTACCATTTTTCAAAAACTGATTTTCCTTATTCTGCCACACCGTTTTTCTCGTCTGTTTCCGCTAAGTTTTCAACATGACTTTCGGCGACGGACTTAATCCCCTCCTCATTTACAGCCGGCAGTTCTTCGGTTTGCTCTTCCGTCGGCGCCAGCTGTGCAGTCGAAAGAGCGGTGTTGTCCGCTTTTTCAACCGGCATTTTGGAAGATGTCTGCAACAGCGGTTTTACCGGCTCACGATAATTGATTTTACTCCATTCCTGATACCAGTGGTTAAACTCCTGCAAGGCTTCCTGTGCTACCTCGTTGGTAAATATAACGGCGTCAATATTTTCTTTTACCGATTTTTTCGTGCTTTTTGACAGAGTCGTACGGCCAAATTCCGTACATTTCGAACCATTTTCAAATTGATTATTTAAGATTTCCTCAACCGGACAGATAGATTTATTGATTACAAACTGCCTGCTTCCGGGAAGTTTGATGGCTAGAGCAACCATTTGTCCGTTACGGAACCGGTCTGCCAGATTTTGGTTATTTGATCCGATCATGTCATCAACACCAGATAAACCCTCGATAACAACGGTTGTCTTTTCCCCGTCAGGCATTTTCTGAATTTCCTGCATCATTTTTTCTAATTGACCGAACAGGCACATAGTCTGTTTCAGGTAAGCATTTCTCTTTTCGAGGAAATTTTTATTTTCCGCCCAGGGCTGATTATATTTGGGCAACCATTCAGACAACGGTTTCAAACGGCACATATCATCATAAACGAACATATCCGACGGCAGGTCAAGATAAACAAAATACGCCTGAGCCCCTTTATCCTGCGCCATATCTGACAACATCAGATCAAGGTTCTTAAACGAATTGACAACATACAATTTCCGATAAGTAATGCCGACAACCGGGGTTTTAGACGTATTAAACATCGGTTTCACATACTCGTAAACCTGCTCCATAACAGTTTCGTTGGCAAACCAGCCGGTGCTTTCCAGCCACTGAACCAGCAGAATCTGAATTTTGTCGGCTATCGGCATTTGCACACCATCGATATTAAACGGGAAATTTATTTTGCTAACGCAACGATTGACCGCAGTTTTGTTGTTCTGATTACACAGATGAATACCATGCGACTGATAGGCGCTGATTTTATAGCCTTTTTCTTTCAACTTGTCATAAACGGCGTTATCCTTTAGATAAGCTTCATAATCTTCCCGATTCTTAAACTGCCAGTACCCTTCACGTAAAACTTGATTTTGCAGAAACGATGTTTTTTCGTCCGCCGTATAGTTAAGGTTACGGGCAGCATTAATAAACTGGTTATTATTGGTTACATAAGCATTGGGATAAAGCTTAAATCCGTTCTTGGCATAAAAGCCAAACATAATTTTCATCAGTTGCTGTTTATAGAGTTCCGCCGCCTCATTTTTTTCCAAACTGTAAAGATAGCTGTACGAAGGGGCATTAGCAATCATAATAGTTACCAGCTTTTCGCTTGGGGCAGCCGATTCCGCAGTCTGAACCAAAACCGGAGGCATATCCGGATCGGTTATAAACTCGCTTTTATCCTGATTCTGGTTAATCAGGACGGCACCAAAACAAAAACAGGCAATCAGGACCAAAAGAGCCTTGATCCGTTTCGGAGTTAAGGCCAATATAGCAAAAACGACAACGCCCGCAGCCACAGCGCCATATGTGCCGGATCCACCGTCCCCGGTATTGAAATTGGCAAATTGAGAAACCATAGCAAACGTAAAGAAACCGGTTACAAGGGCTGTCAGAAGATAAAGTATAATACTCAAAAAAGACAGACAGAAATAAACAGCGAAAATAACAGCAGCCATTCCGATGAGCGTATAAAGAATTTCCGGCCGCAGATTATTAATACCCTGAAAAATATTAATCGGCCCCGAAGACGCAAACAAAACAAAGTTGATACCGAGCAGCGAAAAGGTAATCAGACAGCAGGCAAGATAGTTGAAAAGATAGCTCCATAATTTACTGGATCTTTTTTTCTTTTTCTGCGGAGTTGCCGTCCTTTTACGAAAAGGGGGTATTAGAGAACTGACTTCAATGGGATTAGCTGTAGCATCGCTCATATCTCTGCTTCCTTATAATAAATGATTGGCAAAACATAAAACATATAAACATATTAGCGCCGATATTTAAAGCAAAAAACCCCAAGATTGCACACAATCCTGAGGTTTTTGTCCATTTTCGGATTTCTCCCCGTTATCTGGAGTAAAACTCGATAACCAAGTTCGGCTCCATAACAGAAGCATACGGAACATCAGCAAACTTCGGAACAAAAGCATATTTTACGCTGAATTTTGAATCGGCCTCCAGATAAGATGGAACTTCATGCAGGTTAGATTCCAGCGAAGCTGTTACCATCGGCATCTGCTGGGCTTTTTCCTTAACCGAAATAACATCTCCGGCTTTAACCATATAAGAAGGAATATTAACTTTTTTACCGTTGACCAGAATATGACCATGGTTAACAAACTGACGGGCGGCAAAAATGCTCGGTACAAATTTGGCTTTGAAAACCAGGTTGTCCAAACGGGATTCCAAAATACCAATCAGATTTTCAGCAGCATCGCCACGTCTTCTGATAGCTTCAACGTAATATTTATGGAACTGTTTTTCCGATACATTACCGTAATAGGTTTTCAATCTCTGTTTTGCCAACAGCTGTTCACCGTAGTCGGTCAGTTTTTTCTTGCGGGCGCCGTGCTGCCCCGGACCGTATTCACGTTTTAAAAACGGACTTTTCGGGTCACCCCACAAATTGGCGTGCAAACTGCGGTTTGTTTTTTTCTTTGCTTTTACAATACTCTTCATTAAATTCTTCCTTGAATTGATTTTATTTTATTGGATTATTGTCCCGGTAGTCCTTGAAAAAACAACTTTTCAGGCGGGGCATTTTCTGCCCGCATTTCCGGAAGTGAGGGCAATGTAATATAGTTTTTTAAAAAAATCAAGCATTATCTTAACAAAAAAACTCCGGATATCCGGAGTCTTTTATCCCGACGACACTTAAAAAGCGGCAAAGACTTCCTGAGTGGCAATTTCTTCCGGCAGTTGCCCAACAAAAAAATGCATCAACAAAACACGTTTCTGCCGCCAACCATCCACACAGCTCTTTCCCTGACCGAAACGGGGAGCTGGCACAAAACATCTTTACCGTCGGCCACGGCACTCCGAAACACCCGTATAAATGAAAAGTATCCGCCGAACACAGATACCACAGTCCTTCAATCGGTTTTATCCGCCATTAGGCTGCTGTCTTTATTTTCTTTTTTGCCTCTTCCGGTTCCACGATTCCGCCGGAAACAACAAATTTCAGTCCTTCTTCGACGCTCATATCCAAAAAGACCACGTCCTTCCTCGGTACAAAGATCAAAAAGCCCGAAGTTGGGTTCGGCGTAGTCGGAACAAATACATTCAGCATATCCCGGCCGAGGATTTTTTTGACCTCGCCGCCCGTTTCCATGCTGACAAACCCAAGTATCCAAATCCCTTTGCGCGGATACTCAAACAAAACCACCTGACGGAAAGCCCGACTTTTATCAGAAAGAAAAGTTTCAAAAATCTGTTTAAGCAGAGAATAGACGCTTGAAACAACCGGCATTTTTTTTACCATCCAGTCGCCGAGGCGGATAAAAAAACCACCGACGAAACCGGCCGCAAACATACCGATAACAATCATTGAAATAATCAGCACAATCACGCCCAATCCGGGAATTGTAAACGGCAGATCGTAATAATAAGACTTAAACTGTGGCGGCAATAGCCTGCCAACCCAGACATCAATCCAGAGAATGATCTTATACGCCATGTAAAAAGTAATCGAAACCGGTGCTGTTACCAGAATACCGGTAAAAAAATAAGCCCTCAATTTAGCGCCAAGTTTCATGAAAACACGTTGCTCTTTTTCCCGGATATTACGGATGTTGATCGCCCTCACCCTGATTTTTTCTTTGTTTTTCTCAGACATTTTTCCCTCTCATGGCATCTTCAATAACAAACTGAACCTGCGTCCGCCCCATCCAGGTATCTTTTCTCAAATTTCCGGCCAAATCAAAAAACTCTCCACGCCGAGCAAGCAGAGCTTTTCCCATCTCGGAATCCGCCGCCCGAAAGGCAATTGCTTTCAAACTACCACCGTCAAGCGCTCCCAATATGCACCGGATATGCCCGTTGCCGACAATCTCCGCTCTGATAATCCGCACGTTGGAGAGCAACAGCCGGGGTTCCGGATTCCCCGCACCGAACGGTTCGAGCAGAGAAAGGCTGTCGGCAAACTCAGCCGTTGCTGCCGGCAAGCTGATGCAACCATCTATTTCCAACGTAGGCACGATCTTTTCTTTTCCCAGATATTGTTCTGCATATTCCCCGGCAAACCGGTGAAAAGCTTCCATATTTTCTTCTTTCAGCGAAAAGCCTGCCGCCATATTATGCCCGCCTCCTTTGGTAAGCAGGCCATTTTCTTTGGCTGCCATCACCAACGCACCGATATTAAGACCAGGCACCGACCGTGCGGATCCCTTAACTTCGTCAGCCTCAACAGACATCACAAAAGACGGCAGATTATAACGCTCTTTCAGTTTTCCTGCCACAATGCCAATAACCCCTTGGTGCCAACCTTTACCATACACAAAAGCAATCGGATACGATTGTGGCGTCCCTTCCAGAATTTCAATAGCCTGCAACAGTACATAAGCTTCAATTTCTTTTCTCAGAGCATTAAAACCGTCCAGCTTTTCAGCAAAAACAGCCGCCTGTACATCATTTTCAGCACACAACAACTTTTCCCCCGTCGAGGCCTCACCGACCCGCCCGCCGGCATTAATCCGCGGTCCGAGAACATATCCCAGATGATAGCTCGACGGCGCTTCCGCCAAAGATGCCCGGTCAGACAGAGCTTTTAATCCGAAGTTCTGCCTTAAAGACATCACTTTTAACCCCTGGCGGACAAAAGCCCTGTTCAACCCGAGCAGAGGCACAACATCGCAGACCGTTCCAAGAGCGGTCAGATCCAGCCATTTTTTCAAATCCGGTTGCGGATGGTTGTCATAATAACCGCGCTTTCTCAGTTCTCTGTTAACGGCAACCACGGTTAAAAAGACAACACCGACCGCCGCCAGATATTTCAGATACGGACAATCATCCGCTTCATCCAGCCTTTTGGGGTTAACAACCGCATACACGGCCGGCAGCCGCGTTTCTGCTTCGTGATGATCAAGCACGATAACATCTATTCCCTTACTTTGTGCATATTCCAAAACATCAAAGGCCGTTGTGCCACAGTCGGTGGTGATCAGCAGCGTCGTACCGAGAGCGGCAAATTTGTCAACAGCGACCACACTCGGACCATACCCCTCTTCCCGCTCCGGGATATGGACGGGAACATCACAACCGGTTGATTTCAGAAACAATTTCAGCAAAGAAGAAGAAGTTGCGCCGTCAACATCATAGTCGCCGATAATGGCAATTTGCTCTTTTTTCTCGACCGCATCGGCTATCCTTTCCGCCGCCTTTTGCATATCCTTCAGACAGTTGGGATCAGGCATCAGATTTTGCAGTTTCGGGTACAAAAAATCTCTCGCCTCATCCGGCATAACACCGCGGGCAGAAAGGATGGATGCAACCACCACAGGCAAACCGTAACGCATAGCGATCTGCTCGGCATCATTCTCGCAAAAAGGGGCAAATTTCCATATATTGCCCCCTAAAGATTTGCTGATCGGAAAATCATTGTCCACGGCAACTCCCCGTCTGCTTTTCCTGTCAATAGCTGATATAGATTTCAGCTCTGCGGTTTAAGCTTTCACCTTTTGGCAATGTCTCCCTGTAAAGGAGATTGCTGTCCGAAGGTGCTTCGATGCTGACCGCCCCTTCGGGTGCACCCGCCTCAACCAAGGCAACCGCCACATTTTTGGCCCGTTCAATCGATACTTTGAAATTCGTCAGCTTGTGCCGAGTCTCATCCATACTGTTTGTGCGACCGGATGCAAAACCAAAAACCGTGATTTTAGCATTTCTCTCTTTCGCCAGACGGGCAGCTTCTTTAATATCCCCGTCATATTCCGAACCGATTGTGGTACTGCCGTTGGCAAAAAGAATAGTCAAAACCCTATCCGCTGCCAGCTCTGTCCCTTCCCGTCGGACAACACTCCTTTCTGTCGTTTTCTTCTCCTTTTCCGCCTGGGCATCGGTCAGTATTTTATTAAACTCTCTGTCTTTGTCAAAAACTTCTTTCGGAGCGGTATCTTCCCGGATAATCGGCACAGTTTTTACAGAACTTGTTTCTTCTCTTGTATAACTGTCACCAACAGTCGGTACCTCCCCCGGCTGCTTATGGATTGGACGATAGGTTTCAATCACTCGGGCAGAAACGTCGGTTGCAGGCTCCACAACCTCTCCGGTAGAACTGCAGGCAGAAATACCTACAGTCAAAACAGACACCAAAGCCAACTGAATACATTTTTTCCCTTTCATGTCATCCTCTTTATAATTTAGTTCTCTGAAATACTGTATTTCTAGCCCAAGAATGGGGATAAGACAAGAATAAAAATCGAACAATGCAAACTTTTTAAAAATCAGTTTGTCTTTTAAAAAATATTGTTATACTATTTTAAAACAGTTGAAAACGGAGGAACAAACAATGTCAAAAATATTTAAGCTTTTTATGATTCTCGCACTTGTTTCCGCCTGCTCACCAAAAGAAAAAAACGATGAACTGACCATTGTCGGGGCAGACGGCAACCAGACAACGTATAAAGTTGAACTTGCCCAGACAAGGGAAGAACTAACAACCGGACTGATGAACCGAAACAGCCTTGACAAAAACGCCGGCATGATTTTTGACCTATCCGATTTCAATAATGTTCCGACCACCATGTGGATGAAAGATACCAAAATCGGCCTAGATATGATTTTCATCGATCATGACGGCATGATCTACTGGATTTACGAAAACGCCGAACCCGATTCCATTAAAATGATCGTTGCCCCCTACCCGGCAGCCGCCGTTTTAGAAGTTAACGCCGGCGATGTCAAAGCCAACGGCATCCAAATCGGCGACATGGTAGAATATAAACTTTTCCCGATGGAAAAACCGGAAGTCTCAGCCATAACCGAAGAACAAGAAGAAGTTTCCGCACAAGAAAATGACAATGCAGCAGAAACTACGGAAGACAAAACCGCGATTGTCGAAAACCAAAAAGAACCCGTTGAAGAAGTGGAAAAAACAGCCCCGGTCGCAGACGGCAAATAAATAAAACGGATTTTTGTTTCCCCGGAAAGTTCCGCACTCTCCGGGGATTTTTTATGTTTTTACAATTTATTGATACGGGCGACATAATCGCGGATTGTTTCCAGCCGCACGACATAGCTCTCCATCTCCCGGCTGACCAACAGTTTTTGATCCGGGCGCAACTTCATAGTACCGAACGAACGGAGAGCCATATCCACCAGTTTTTCCGGCGCATGGAAAATATTGTTGTGAAAAGTAATCAGAAATCCCTTTGCCCCTGCATCTATTTTTTCAATATTAGTCTTTTTACATAACAGGCGGATTTCTACCGTTTTCAACAGATTTTCCACTTCTGGCGGAATGGCGCCGAAACGATCGGCCAGTTCTTCGCGCATATCAAGCAGAGCTTCCGGCTTTTCCAAACTGCCGATACGTTTATAAAGCCCTAGGCGCACCCCAAGGTCGCGGACATAGCTTTCCGGGATAATGATCGGCACACCGGTAACAATCTGCGGGCTCCAGTCGGCGAGTGTTTTTTCTTCTCCACCGGCCGCACCAGCCTTAATGCGGGCAATTTCTTCTTCCAGCATATGGTGATAAAGGGCAATCCCCACTTCTTTGATATGGCCGGACTGTTCCTCACCGAGGATATTGCCGGAACCGCGGATATCCATATCATGACTGGCAAGCGAAAAGCCCGCCCCCAGGCCGTCCAAGGCTTGCAAAATGCTCAGCCTTCTTTCTGCCACAGGTTTCAGATTTTTCTGCGCAGGCACCGTAAAATAGCAGTAGCCGCGCACTTTCGAGCGTCCAATACGCCCTCTCAGCTGGTAGAGCTGCGCCAGCCCGAACATATCCGCCCGGTAGACAATCATAGTGTTGACCGTCGGCATGTCAATGCCCGATTCGATAATGGTGGTTGAAAGCAGAATATCACCTTTGCGGTCAGCAAATTCGTTCATCACTTCTTCCAGTTGTTTAACCGGCATCTGCCCATGGGCAACAACAATTTTGGCATCCGGCACCAGTTCCTGCAAAACATCGTGCACCCGGGCCAGATCAGATACCCGCGGACAAACGACAAAAGTCTGTCCACCACGGTATTTTTCGCGATAAATGGCCTCTTTAATCATCACACCGTCAAATGGCATAACAAAAGTACGCGCAGCTAGCCTGTCGACCGGTGGCGTGGCAATAATCGACAATTGCTTGACACCAGTCAGCGACATTTGCAAAGTCCGCGGGATGGGTGTGGCAGTTAGGGTCAATACATGGACGTCAGCTTTCAGCCCTTTCAGTTTCTCCTTATGGGTAACGCCAAAATGCTGCTCTTCGTCAATAATCAGCAGACCGAGATTGCTGAACTCAATATTATTTGCCAACAGCGCATGGGTACCAATGACAATGTCAACCGAACCGTTTTTCAGCCCGTCTTTGATTTTTTTGGCGGCAGCCGGTGTCTGCAAACGCGACAACATAGCAACATTGATCGGAAAACCGGCCATCCGCTGGCAAAAGGTATAATAATGTTGCCGTGCCAAAAGTGTCGTCGGCACGATCAGCGCCACCTGTGCGCCCGATACCGCCACCGAAAACGCCGCCCTGAGAGCCACTTCCGTCTTGCCGAAACCAACATCACCGCACACCAACCTGTCCATCGGCGTACCGGCGGCCAAATCACTCAGAACATCACCGATGGCGTTCAACTGATCATCGGTTTCATTATAAGGAAAACCGGCGCAAAATTCATCATAAAGCCCATCCGGAGGAACAAAACTTTCCGCTTTTTTCAGCTGGCGTTGGGCTGCAATTGCGATCAGTTTTTCGGCAATTTCGTGTATCCGTTTTTTGACTTTGGCCTTTTTAGCCTCCCAGGCTCCGCCACCCAAAGTATCAAGCCGGATATTTTCATCCTCAATGCCGTAGCGGGAAACCGTTTCGATATTTTCCACCGGTACAAAAAGCTTGTCGTCGCCAGCATAGATAATTTTCAGGCAGTCGTGCGGTGCGCCGCCGGCAGTAATGGTTTCCAGCCCCATAAAACGACCAATGCCGTGCTCAATATGAACAACCAGCTCACCAACGTTTAAGGCAGACAAATCAGCAATAAAATCTTTGGAAGTAACTTTTTTACCCGCCCGCCGGTGCTGCCGGTTACCGAGAATATCCTGCTCAGCAACCAGACACACCCCTTCCCCGCGGAATCCCCGTGGCAATGGCAGCAAAAGTAGCGGCACTTTATGTGCGCCGGCTTTGTCAACGGCTTCCTGCCAGTCAGCCGCAAAAACAAACTCCATTTTAGCGTAGTCACTGTCTCTTTTGGCATCATTTATCAGCGAAAACAACCGCTCGCGCGAACCTTCAGTATAGCAGCATATAATCCGCTTTAGTTTTCCGTATTCGTTCAAATAGGCCAGCAGATCAAGATAAACCTGCACCCCGTTGATGCTTTTGGCGGCGGAAAAATCACGCCCGGGAAGCACGCCAGTATCTTTGTTGCCGTTGCCATCTGGCAGATTCATGCTGCTTAAAACCAAAGCCTGCCGGCGCGCAGTCAGAGCCGTAAATTCTTTTTCGCCTAGAAACATCAGTTCCGGCGGCACCGGACGGTATATGTCAACCTCGCCATCATTTTTTACTTTCAGTGCCTCAAGCCGCGCCGCATAGTAATCAGCAATACTTTCGCATTTGGCAGCCAAAGCGGCATCAACATTGCGCCCAATAACAATTTTTGCCCGCGGCAAATAGTCAAACAGGCTCGGCAGCGGTTCTTCGTAAAAAAACGGCAACCAGTTTTCCATCCCCATGTATTTGCGCCCGTTGGAAACTGCCTCATAAATTTCATCTTCCTTAAAAGCGGTACCAAACGCCTCGCGATAGCGTCCACGAAAAGTTTTAACCGTGTTTTCGTCCAAAACCACCTCGCCTGCTGCCTGAAAAAGATAACTTTTCTTTTCGCCGATGGTACGCTGGCTCAATACATCAAAGGTACGAATTTTTTCTACATCGTCACCAAACAGATCTATACGCAAGGGGGCTTCTGCCCCGGTCGGAAAAATATCCAGAATATCCCCCCGCACCGCATATTCACCCGGCTCCATCACCTGCTCCACCCGAGTATAGCCGTTGATCGTAGCATAATGCAGAAAATCATTAAAATTCAATATTTCGCCAACCTTAACTTCTTTCATCGCATTAAGAAAAACCTTTTTCGGTGGCAGTTTTTGCAAAACGGAACCGATACTGGCAACGATAATCCGCGGATATTTTCCCTCCGGCGTAAAAGCCAGCCGGCCGAGCGCATCAGTTCGTTTTGAAACAATGGCAGCATTCGGGGAAACACGGTCGTAAGGCACCGTATCCCAGGCCGGAAAACGCAAAATCTCTGCCGTTGGCAGCAGAGCTTGCAGGATATCGGCATTTTGCTCCAGAGCAACACCGTCACTGGCAATGTAGAGAATATCTCTTCTGCTTTCCCGCCACACACCTGCAACAGCAAAAGGCTCATAGCCTTCGCTGACCGAAGACAGGGAAACAAGCTCTGTTTTGTCTGTTTCTTCCATAATTGGTATCTTCCCGGTTTACATCTTCCCCAAAAATATATACAATCACAGCCAATAGCAACCTTTTTTTAAGGGATATAAACTATGCGGCCGTCCTTTTTATACCCATTGTTTGCCTCGCCCTCATCCATCCGCGGCGTTGGTGAAAAATATGTGCGGCTGCTGCAAAATTTAGGTATTGTCAAAATTGCCGATCTGCTCTGGCACCTGCCTTATGCCGTCAATGACCGGCGGCGGATTCCGGTCATATCACAGATGAAAAACGGAGAAATCAACACCATAAAAATCCGTGTGCTTGAGCATATTGCACCCAAAAGCCGCAAACAGCCCTATCAGGTATGGTGCGAAGACGATGCCGGCAACAGTCTTGCTCTGGTTTTCTTCAAGGCCTATCCGGAATCCATTGCCAAAAACCTGCCGCTTGGAGAAGAGCGGATTGTCAGCGGGCGGACGGAGCTTTTCAACGGCCACTGGCAGATGAGTCATCCCGATTATATCGTTGCACCCGAAAATACCTGGCAGATACCAGAAATCGAGCCAGTTTACGGCCTGACTGCCGGCATTACAAACAAATTCCTCTGCCGTCTGCTCCATCATGCACTGGCTTCCATACCACCAATGCCCGAATGGCTAGAACCTCATTATCAAAAATCACACGCCCTGCCATCTTTTACCGAGGCTCTGCAACAGGTACATCATCCGCGGGGAGCGGGTGACCTTGCAGCTCTTTCCCCTGCCCGCATGCGTCTGGCCTATGACGAACTCCTGGCCAATCAGCTAGCACTCGCTCTGGTACGGGAAAACCTCAAAAAACAAAACGGACGGAAAATTGCCGGCAACGGACACTTGCGGCAAAAAATTCTGGCGCAACTGCCTTTCCGCTTGACGGAAGCACAGGAGCGGGTTTTGGCGGAAATTTATACCGATCAGGCGGCACCTGTCCGCATGCTGCGGCTACTGCAGGGTGATGTCGGCAGCGGCAAAACCATCGTCGCCTTACTTTCCATGCTCAACGCCGTTGAATGTGGCGCACAGGCAGCAATTATGGCACCAACGGAAATTCTGGCCAGGCAACACTATGACACCATTGCCCCACTGGCGGAAAATATCGGGATAAAAACAGCACTTTTAACCGGCAAAATCAAGGGGAAAGCAAGAAAAAAGCTGCTGGAAGAATTGCAAAACGGCACAATCAACATTCTCATCGGCACCCACGCCCTGTTTGTCGAAGACGTGGCTTTTGCCGACCTGGCCTGTGTCGTTATTGACGAGCAGCACCGCTTCGGCGTCCATCAGCGGCTGGGGCTTTCCGACAAAGGAAACCGCGCCGATATCCTGGTCATGACTGCCACGCCCATTCCGCGGACGTTGGTACTAACCGCTTTCGGCGATATGGAATATTCCAAAATCGACCGCCTGCCCGAAGGACGTAAACCGGTGGACACGCGGGTTATGCCGCTTTCAAAAATCAAAGAGATTATCCCCGCCGTCAAACGCAAAATTGAGAACGGCGAGCGGATCTACTGGGTCTGCCCGCTGGTAGAAGAGTCGGAAAAAACGGACCTGGCTGCCGCCGAGAACAGGTTTGAAATCTTAAGCGAAAGTTTTGACCACGATGTCGGGCTGGTACACGGCAAAATGAAAGAAAAGGAAAAAGACGAGATCATGGAGCGCTTTAAAGCCGGAGAAACCAAGCTGTTGGTTGCCACCACCGTGATTGAAGTCGGCGTCAACGTGCCAGAAGCAACGGTAATGATCGTTGAACACGCCGAACGTTTCGGGCTTGCCCAGCTGCACCAGTTGCGCGGACGCGTCAAACGCGGTACCAAACCAGCCACCTGCCTGCTGCTGTACGGCTCCCCGTTGAGCGAAACCGCCCGTACTCGGCTTAACATCATGCGCGAAACTGAAGATGGTTTTGTCATTGCCGAAGAAGACTTAAAGCTCCGCGGTGGCGGAGAAATCCTCGGCACCCGTCAAAGTGGCAGCGAGCACTTCCGCTTGGCACAAATGCCCGAACATCAAGATTTGCTTTTTACTGCCAACAAAGACGCACGTATGATTGTCGCCGCTGACCCGCTGCTTTCCTCACCCCGCGGACAAGTTTTAAAAACCCTGCTCTACCTTTTTGAGCGCGACGACGCCGTCAGAACTTATCTGGCCGGCTGACGGAAAGACACGTATTTGTGCATCAGATAAATAAAAACGGTAATGCATATTGTATAAATTCCTTGTGCCAACAGCTCGTCCATGGCAAAAACATCAACCAGTAGATACATAACGAGATAATTGAGCAGCATGGTCGAAAGATAAACACCCCAGGCTTTGGCATATTCCTTTTTCAAACTTCCCTTCGAGCGAAAGACATAATAGCGCATGGTAAAAATCGATACGTTGGTCGAAATGACATAGCCGATAGCTATGGCTGCCCGATAATCAATTTCCACTCCAGCCACCATCAGCACAAACAGTCCGTAGGAAAAAACGGTATTAAAACCGCCAACCAGCAAAAAAC
Organism: uncultured Azospirillum sp.; assembly: GCA_964463185.1. Lineage (GTDB taxonomy): Bacteria > Pseudomonadota > Alphaproteobacteria > RF32 > CAG-239 > JAFUYI01. The sequence goes on from CAYXBH010000002.1 coordinate 25,787, forward strand.
GCAGTTTTTGCGACCAGGTAAACCAAAAATTTTCAATTTTCCGATACAATCTGATTATCATTTGCAGACTCGATATAATAAATTTTATAAACTCTGTTTTCATAAACAGAAGGCAGATCTTTTACATTCCCTGGCTCGCCGACATCTTTGCGGACGATAACATAATCTCCCTCCTGCGGCAGCCGGTGACTGACTTTACAATAGTTTCCATTACTTAAAAACCGTTTTCTTGTCGCCGAAAGCTCCATATCGGTTATAAACAGAGCATCGCTGCCCATATATTTTAAGGCAGAAGCAAAGCATTGCAACTTCCACAAATCACCAGCTGTCCGCTCCGGCATATAAAAAGCCGTTTTATCGTCTTCTGTGGACATGATAAATTCCGCCAATTCTCTGCGTTCCGCCCCCTCTTCTTTCTGCCGTGTGCTCCAATTGACGGCTACCGCCCACAGGACGACAGGGATAAAAATCAACATTAAAATTCCAGATCGCCGAACATTTGCAAAAATATACATCGTACAAAAGACAGTCGGCAGATACATATACCAAGTTTTATATTGATCCGGGAAACAGGCTATCTGCAGCTTAAAAACCACTGTCAAGGCAATGATACCCCCCCACCAGCAGTCCCTCCTCCACCAAAGCAGTTCCACGGAAAAATGCTGTTTTTACTTTCCATGTGCAAACAACAAATGCCGTTACTAAGAGGATCAGTTCCAGAGCGTTTATCCGCAGCAAAGCCGAAATATTCATGTAGTGATGACGAAGATAAGCGCCGTCTACAAACAGATTGCTTTGCAGAAAATATCCCGCCGCAAACAGAAGCATACTCCACAACAGCACATATTCCACCGGCATTCGTCGTATCGTACGGACAGGACACACAAAAGAGCGCGGCGTCAAACAACCGGTGACGGTATTTTTTATCAGCAGATATATCAAAATACCGAGATACAGCAAAATATTCGTTTCTTTTGTATAGATGGCCATATTAGCCCAAAAGGCGAAAAAAAACAGACTAACAAAACTTTTTCCGCTATCATATTTTTTCAGAGACATCAAACTGAGTAGAATAAAAATCAACGTATTTTGCTCAGAATAGACAATACTGTTAACCCAGAATACGGCTGGCAAAAAGTTGACGATAGCCAACATTAACAGTCAGCGGGCAACAGGAATAAAGTCAAAAAAACAATAAAGCAGCCATAAACAAAGCATCTGCTTTAAAATATTCCAACAAGCAACGATCAGGTAGTTGTGACTAATACCGTAAATAATGTTGTGATCAATACCGGCTGTCGGATTAAAACGTAAGGAATCGAAAATGGGCATCTGTCCGCGCCGCATGTCTCCAATATTGTGCGTCTGCATCTGGTCATAATTTCCAAAAATCGTCAGATCAAGAGACAGTATATTACCCACATACAGCCCGAACGATAAAAGCAGCAGCCCACAGCAGAATCTGTCCGAAAATTTTCCACCATCAAAACAGAAGTGGGGCTGAGTCTTCGAAAAATACCCTTCATTCTTAAAAAAACACCCGGCAAACAGAGCATTAACAAACAAAACGGCCGTTACTACCATAGCATAGGCAAAAAAATTACCATATCCGAAATAGAACATAAAATTATTCCAGATATGTTCCAAAATATTGCTGCGAAAATACGGTGGAGAAAACATGGCTACTTCCTATGCAGAATATCCAAACGCAATTTTTTTAAGATGATCAGCCAATAAGGATACGGACGATAGTTACCAATCTTCAGAAACCGGTAGATATCTTCCTTAACTCTCGCATCAGCCGCCTTCATCATCTGTTTTTTTTGCAGGGAAAAATTATTACCGTGCAGATGATACAAAAACAACACTTCAGGCAGATTGCATATTTGCAAACCATTTGCCAGCACCTGCCGTAACAAGTCATAATCTTCCGCCGGTGTATATTGTGGATTATAGCGGATGTTGTGCTTAACAAAATCGGCCTTTCTTATCATCATAGACGAGTGCATACAGGTGTTTCCGCGCAATGTTTCTTCCATAGTGACATTTTCGGGCTGACACCATATCCAACCCATATTGACGACAGCCTTTTTTATCCATGTAACAAAATTTTCCGCCGGTAAGGCATTAAACAATTTTCCCCAGCTACCTACAATGGTTACATCCGGATGCTCATCAAGAAAAGCAATCTCTTTGGCAAAACGTTCGGGCAAAGAAATATCATCATTGTCCATAACGGCCAGATATTCTCCTTTTGCCAAATCCATCAGCTTGTTTCTGCTTGCCGATATACCAAGGTTTGTTTCGTTCTTATAATAACGAATGCGTGGATCGGAAAAATTTTGCACAATCCATTCGGAATTATCCGTTGAGGCATCGTTTAACAATACCAATTCAAAATCCCGATATGTTTGCTGCAATACACTGTTGATGCTTGCTTCTAAAAACGGCGCCGCATTGTATACGGGTATGAGTACGGAAACTTTCGGCATGGTGTTTTTCCTTATGTTTTATTCCGGACGGTATATTAAATACGCTTTGTTTTCATATACCAGACGATAATTTTCAGGCTTTTCAAAATAAAGTAAAAATTTCTTTGGCAACAACAGATAGTCACCCGCAGCAAATTCCCCCGAAGAAACTTCATAAGACTTACCAGAGGCATCGACATGCAAATCCAACGGCCGGGCATCGGTTTTTACGCGCACAGACACGTCTTGCGGAAACACATACTTCAATGCCGCACCAAAACACGTAGCTTTCCACCATTTTAACGACAAGCCCTCAAGAGAATAAATATGCAGACTGACCGGTTCTTTTTTTGCCAAAGACAAAATAAATTCGGCAACTTCCCTTCGCTCCTTCCCCTGTTCTTGTTGTCGGATATCATAATTATTCACCGCCGACCACAAAACAATCAGAACGCCCATTATCCACATTCCTGCTTTTCTTTTAAAAGCATCAAAAGTATACGCCGTACAAAAAACGGCCGGCAAATAAAGATAATAAGTTTTGCCACTGTCGGCCGCAGCCACCATTTGCAGTTTGAAAACCACAACCGCAGTCAACAATAGGCACCCCACAAGAACACCCTCGGCATACCAATGCACTTTTTCTGTTTTATCTTGGAAAATTTTGCCAACAGCCAACAACATTGCCACAATGTTCAGCAAAAGCTCAAATTTATAGGTATGCAAAATATTTTCCATATCTGCACGATGAACTGTCACATAAGCACCACTCAGTAACGGATCCTGCATCAGTAACCAACATGTAAAGAATATGAACAAGCTGAGAAAAAGCATATATTCAACCGGCATTTTCCGCAAAGTTTTGAGAGGTGAAAGAAAAGATGAAAGAGTTATCTCACCGTTAAAAACCTTAACGACAACAAGGAAAAAAAGCAAACCGGTATAGAGCAAAATATTCGTTGAAGTCAAACAGCGGCCACTGTACATTATCGACGAAAAAATAGCCTTTTCCACACGGCAACTAAAAACAGAAAAAAAGAACAAACCAAACAAAAAACCGTAATTATGCCAGATTTTCAATCGTCTTGTGGACAGTAGCAAAATCTTTAACGACAAAAGTCGTAACCGGCGCCTGAGAATAGTGCTCAAACAAAATTTCATGTCCCAGACACAAACCGACATTAATGTTCAAATCTGTTTTTTGTTCGTTCAGATATTCTGCCTGCGACAGCGGATCACAACTGGGACCTTTCAGTTTTTGAGAAATTTCAGAAGCATCCAGCCCGCTTTCCTTGCAATGTATGTTGCAGACTTCAAAACCGGCCGCCTCCAAAAGCCCTGCCAGTTTTTTGGCATATGGCAACATACTGAAACAGTAGGCTATCCCCAGTTTCCTGAAACCGGACAAACGGGCAAAATTTATCAATTCCTGCAACCGGGATTTATTGCGGGCCTCCGCTGCTACAACCATCACTTCTTTATCTGCCTGCAAATATTTTTCAACCATATTTTTCTCCATTTTTCTAGGAAAAGTACGATATATACGATATAATAGTACAATAAGAAATTTTTATTTAAAATTATCCTGATTTTGTTTTTTTTGCACTTTTCCCTT
>CAYXBH010000003.1:0-10831 GCA_964463185.1 uncultured Azospirillum sp.
ATCTTAAATTTTTTCAATTAACCTGCATTCCATAAGAATGTGGGTTTTTTGCTCGCAAAATTTTGTGTGCTGAAAACAAAAACAGAAAGGACAAATAAAATGACAGCCCCGTTAATGCCCAAAGCAACAGCCGTCTGGCTGGTCGAAAATACAACTTTGACTTTTAAACAAATCGGCGATTTTTGTGAATTGCACGAACTGGAAGTGCAGGCGATAGCCGACGGTGATGTCGCATTTAACATTGTCGGCCTCAATCCGATGACCAGTGGTCAGTTGACGGCAGAAGAAATTGCCCGTTGCGAGCAGGAGCCGACGGCAGTGCTGGTCGGTGGTGAGCCGGAGCGCAATGTAAAAGCGTAAAACTGCAAAAATAAAAAAGTGTTGTCTCCATCTCAGCGTAGTGATAAACCGGCAGCCATTTTGTGGATTCTGCGGAATTGTTCGGAAATTATGGATTCTCAGATTTGTAAACTGATCGGCACCACCAAGCCAACGATTGCAGCACTGCGCAATGGCACTCATCGGGATATGGCCAACATCCGTCCGAAGAATCCGGTTGCAATCGGTTTGTGCAAGGAAAAAGACCTTGATGATGCCATTGCCGTCTCCAAAAAATGGAATGAGCAGAAAAACAATCCCAAAAAGAAAACAGTTAAAAAGAAAACCGCCAAAGCAAAAATGAGGGAAAAAGCGGCCAGGGCCGCTGCCAAAAAGAAAGGAGCGGAAAAGATGAAAGCTGCAGCAGCCAAGAAAAAAGAAGCTGCCAGGAAGAAAGCCGAAGCCGCCAAAATAAAAGCGGCCGAAAAGAAAAAGGCCGCCACTGCCAAAAAGAAAGAGGCTGCGAAAAAGAAAGCGGAAGCAGCTAAAATAAAAGCTGCCGCTAAAAAAAAGGCCGGAAAAGCACCTAAAAAAGCGGCCAAAAAGACAACCAAAGCCTAAGAAAAACAAAAAACCTCCGTTCGGGAGGTTTTTTGTTATCCGTATTAAAGATACAAACCAGTACACCTTGCATGAAACCCGGCAAATAAATCTTGAAATCAACGGGGTTAGCTTATATACTCAGCAGCTGTACAAATGTCAGGGAATTTTTCAGATGTCTAATATCAAAGTCAGATTTGCTCCGTCGCCGACCGGTCATATGCATATAGGTAATACCAGAACAGCTTTGTTTAACTGGCTTTTGGCACAAAAACTCGGCGGCCGTTTTATGCTGCGGATCGATGATACTGACCGCGAACGCTCCAAAGAAGAATACGAACGGGGCATTCGCGATACGTTGCAATGGCTGGGGCTAGTTTGGTCCAACGAGGCCAGGCAGTCGGCTCGCATTGAACGCTATCGGGAAGTAACCGGACAACTGGTAAAAGCTGGTCTGATTTATCCTTGTTATGAAACTCCCGAAGAGCTTGAGCTGATGCGAAAAACCATGCTGGCAAAGGGGCTACCGCCGATTTACGACCGTCGTGCACTGCGCCTGACACAAGAACAGATTTCGGCCTACGAAAAAGAAGGTCGCTGCCCGCATTACCGTTTCAAACTGCTACCGGGTAATATCGTTTGGGAAGATATGGTGCGGGGAACCTGCCGTTATGCGGCGGAAAATTTGAGCGACCCCATTGTTATCCGCGAAGACGGGAGTTATCTGTATCATTTGCCGTCGGTGATCGACGATATGGATTTTGCCGTCACCCACATTGTCCGCGGGGAAGACCATGTTACCAATACGGCCTCGCAGATCAGGATGTTTGAAGCCATCGGTGGCAAAGTGCCGGTTTTTGTCCACCTGCCACTGTTGACTGGCAAAGAGGGAAAATTGTCCAAACGGCTGGGGTCGGTTGGCGTGGCCGAACTGCGTGCGGAAGGCATTGAGGCAATGGCGATTTGTTCATACCTTGCCAAGCTGGGAACTTCGGAGGCGGTGGAGCCTTTTTATGATTTGGACAGTTTGGCCGCCAGTCTTGATTTTTCAAAATTAGGCCGCTCGCAGCCAAAATTTTCCGAAGAAGATTTACGGCATTTCAACACCCACCTGGTACGGGGAATGAACTATGAGATGGTTCGGAGCCGGGTGAATGTTGACAGAGAGTTTTGGAATGCCATCCGCGGTAATTTGAATGTGGTTGACGATATAGAACTATGGCAGTCGATATGCTGCTGTCCGGTTCAGCCGAAAATAGAAGATGAAGAATTGACAACGTTGGCAGCAGAGCTACTGCCGTCCGAGCCGTGGAACGGGGAAACCTTTGCCGGTTGGGTAGAAAAAATAAAAGAAAAAACCGGCCTCAAGGGAAAAGTCCTGTTCCATCCGCTACGCAAGGCAGTTACCGGCAGGGAAGATGGGCCAGAACTGAGAATTTTACTGCCATTGATCGGGCGGGAGCGGGTTTTCCGCCGCTTAAACGGTGAATATGCATAAAAAAGGAGAATAAAATGCCGGAAATATATCTGCACAACACGTTGAAACGCCGCAAAGAAAAATTTGAGCCCTTGGATGAAAAAAATGTCCGTATGTATGTCTGTGGTCCCACGGTTTATGACCGGGCGCATTTGGGCAATACCAAATCCGCGGTTGTTTTTGACGTGCTTAACCGTGTTTTGCGCGCAGTTTACGGCAAAGATCATGTAACTTATGTGTCCAACATCACCGATATAGATGATAAAATTTTAAACAAACATCAGGAAACGGGGCGCCCGATCAGCGAAATTACCCATGAAACGTACCAGTGGTATTTGGATGATATGCACGCACTGAATGTGGCGGATCCAGATTATCGCCCGCGGGCAACAGAATTTGTGAACGAGATGATTGAGCTGGTTGAACTCCTGCTCAAAAACGGCCATGCCTATGAAGCAAACGGTCATGTTTTGTTTTCGGTCGATTCGATGCCAAACTACGGCTTTCTTTCCGGTCGTAGTATGAAAGAGATGCTGGCCGGTGCCCGTATTGAGGTTGCTGACTACAAGAAAAACCCTGCCGATTTCATTTTGTGGAAACCGTCCGAAGACGGGCAGCCCGGTTGGGATAGCCCGTGGGGCTATGGTCGACCGGGCTGGCATTTGGAATGCTCTGCCATGAGTTCAAAATATCTCGGTAACTCTTTTGATATCCATGGCGGCGGTGCTGACCTGATTTTTCCGCATCACGAGAACGAATGCGCCCAGTCTTTGTGTGTCCATCCGGGGGAAATGTTTGCCCGCTACTGGGTTCACGCCGGCATGCTTATGGTCGATGGCGTTAAGATGTCAAAATCGCTTGGTAATTTTTATACCGTAAACCAGCTGATCAGCGAATGTCCGGCGGAAGCGCTCCGGCTTTTGTTTGTCAGTACCCACTACCATCAGCCGTTTAATTTTACCTTTGAAGGATTAAAGCAAGCGAAAGCGGTGCTGGATAAGTTTTATAATGCCCTCTTAAAAGTGTCTGCCCTGGCGGTTGATGTGGAAAATACATGTCCGGATGATCGGGTATTGGAGGCTCTTTGCGATGATCTGAACACTCCGTTGGCACTCTCTTACCTTCACGAAATTGTCAACTGTCTGAACAAAGCGGAACGACCTGAAGAACAGAAAAAATACAAAGCTGTTCTGCTAGCATCGGCCGGTGTGATGGGGCTCTTGTATCAGGATCCAGAGAAATGGTTCAAACAGGGAACCGGCAGCACTGTTGACGAAGAAGAAATCAACCGGCTGATAGAAGAACGAGCCATCGCCAAAAAAGAAAAGAACTATGCCCGTGCGGACGAAATCCGCAGTCAGCTCAAAGCGGCCGGTATCGCACTGGAAGACACGCTTTCCGGTACCACTTGGAAAAAATTTTGATTTTAATTGATAAAACGCCGAGTGTTTTTTCCTGATGATGTTTAATTTGAGAAAAGACCATGTCGGCAAAAGATTTTTTGGATAATGTAATAAACAGGCTCTTCGAGTTGCAGTTTTCCGAGTGTTTCTTCAAGAGCCTCAAAACTTTTGTAAATTTTGCCAATGAGTATGATATCCCACTTGTCTCTGTTTCCTGAAAATGATTTTTCCTTAACCGCCTGTCCCATTGTCTATCTCCTCCTTAAAATAAGCTGTTGTAATCACAAAAAACTATAGCATGGCTAAACACCTTTAAAAAACAATCTCTACAAAATTATTGCATGCCGTAAGTATATTTTTATCTTGTAAGAAAAAATATGCAGGCGGAATGGAAAAAACGATTATAAAAATAAAAATTCCCGCCGCAAAAAGGAGAATAAAAAATGGAAAACAAGACAAACGCCATGCGGATACTTGACCGGAACAAGGTTATTTATCGCTCGTATGCGTACGACAACAGCCAGGCTTTAAGCGGTATAGAAGTGACGACCCTGCTCGGGCAAAACCCGAAACAGGTGTTCAAAACCTTAGTAACAGTTGGCAAATCGCGGCAGCACTATGTTTTTATGATTCCGGTTGCCGAAAAGCTTGATCTGAAAAAAGCAGCCGCTGCTACCGGTGAAAAGTCAGTAAATATGGTCGAATCAAAAGAACTTCTCGGGTTGACCGGTTATGTTCACGGCGGCTGCTCTCCACTGGGTATGAAAAAGCTGTTTCCGACCTTTGTTGACGAAACGGCGGAAAATTTTGCAACAATCATCTTCAGCGCCGGCCGGGTCGGAATGCAGATTGAAGCACCGCTTTCAGCCTTGAAAAAAATTGTCAGTCTAAAGACATTCCGGTTGACTGTATAATCTAGGTCAATAAAAGTTTTATCAAAGTTTTTTTTTAGGCTCAATTATGATTAGCGTATGATTTATTGAGAGATTATTTCAACAAAAATGTTTAACAGAGCCAATCATCAAAAATCATTACTAAATTCTTTGATAAGAATTTATATCTCAATTCTGCTTTAATAATATGAAAGGATTTACATTATCATACGCTAATCATAATTGAGCCTTTCTTTTTATGTCGGAAACAAAGCGTTTTTTTGTGTCTTTATTTTTGCAGGTAATAAATGAAAAAGCACTTGCCAACGAAAAAGCCCCCTATCTTGTCAATAAAATGTTTTAATTCATCAAAGGAGAAAAAGCATGAAGTTTGATTATTATCCCCACCCGCATTTTGTTTGGCTCCGGCCAGTTAAGCAGCCTGCACAAGCAGCAGCTACCGGGAAAAAAGGCACTGATTGTCATTTCAAACGGCAAATCAATGCGCACCAACTGCTATTTGGAACGGGTGGAAAAAGAACTGGAGCTGGCAGGTGCGGCTCATGTCGTGTTTGACAAAGTTCAGTCTAACCCAACCAAGGACAACGTGATGGAAGGCGCTGCGCTGGCACGGACAGAGGCCTGTGATTTTATCATCGGGTTGAGTGCGGTTCTCCGATTGATACCGCCAAAGCGATTGCAGTTATGGCAAAGAACCCCGGTGATTACAGGGATTATATTTCCGCCGGTTCAGGCAAAGGACAGTCATTGTCGGTTCATCCCCCTACCGGTAGTAGCAATCACCACCACAGCGGGCACTGGTACCGAAGTCGATCCGTGGACGGTTATCACCAAAGAAGACAGCAGTGAGAAAATCGGCACCGGCTGGCCGGAGGTCTTTCCGGTATTGTCGGTTGTTGATCCCGATCTGATGATGATGGTGCCACCGCATATGACCGCTTATCAGGGGTTTGACGCTCTCTTTCACAGCACCGAAGGCTATCTTGCCAAATGTAGCACGCCGATGAGCGACATCTATGCCTTAAAAGCTATTGAGCTGATCGGCCGCAGTCTGGCCAAAGCAGTCAAAGACGGATCAGACAAAGAAGCTCGCGCCGAGGTGGCGCTGGCCAATACCTTGTCAGGTATGGTCGAGTCTACTTCCTGCTGCATTTCCGAACACAGTCTGGAGCACGCCCTTTCGGCATATCATCCCAAACTGCCGCACGGTGCAGAGTTGATTATGATCAGCCGCGCCTATTATCAGTCTTTTGCCGACAAGCATGCCTGCGATGAACGAATGGTTGAAATGGCCAAAGCGCTGGGCAAGAAAGACGCAGTGAAAGCCGAAGATTTTGTTGTCGCGTGCGGCGTCGATAACTTGAAAATGTCCGACTACGGCATTGACGGCGACAATCTCTGTCGCTATGTGCACAATGCGCGCGAAACAATGGGGCTGTTTGCGCTTGATCCAGTACCGCTTGATGAAGACGAATGTGTTGAAATCCTTCGTCAGTCATATAAATAAAAGATTGATGGCGGTAATCTGAATTTATCATTATTTTATTCGGAGGAAACAAAAAAAATGTTTTTTGCCTTGGCTGAAAATAAATATTTTGCTCGCTACGTCAATGTGACGCCAGCAGCTGTTTCCCGTACCATCATGACCACCGTTGTTCCGTCCTCACCTTACGAAAACAGTGTAGGTTATTGCAGCTTTTATCGAACTTTCAACCGCCTGGTTTCGTAAGGAACCGGGCGGTTTCTTTTTTATTTCGTTATTTATAAAAAAGGAGAACCGATATGAAAATCAGAGCAGCCCGTTTAAGTGATCTTCCGGTCATTATGAAAATCATCAGTGAAGCCAAACAAAATTTGAAAGAACAGGGGTAAACCAGTGGCAGCGAAACTATCCGAACAGCAGCGTCATAGAGTGAGACATTGTTTCCGGCAGTTGCTATGTGGCGGAAGAAGAAGGGCAGGAGGCAGCCTCTTTTGCCATTTCCTTCGATGGCGATGCCGATTATGACAAAATCTATAACGGCAGTTGGCAGCAGGAAGAGCGTTTTGCCGTTGTTCACCGGGTGGCGATCGGCGCTGCCTGGCGGGGCAGGGATTGGCTTCGGCCGCTTTGCGCCATGCCGAAAAACTGTCGCTTGCCCGCAATATCGGCTATCTGAAGATCGACATGCACCGCGACAATCTGCCGATGCGCCGAGTGCTCGGCAAAAACAATTTTGCTCTTTGCGGACAGATAGATATTGCCAACAGTTCTTCACGGATTGTGTTTGATAAGATCTGCCGATAACAAAATTTTTTGTGCATTAATATCCCGGGAAAATCCCGGGGCTTTTGAGGGGAGCAAAAAGTTATTTGCGGTTGATGGCAATTTTATGTTTTTTGCCTTGTTCATCGGACGATTTCGGAACGGAAATGGTCAGCACGCCGTTTTCAAAATCGGCTTTAGCTGCGTCAAACTTCAGATCCCACGGCAGTGGAACCGTACGGCTGAAAGAGCCGTAGGAAATTTCCGAAAAATAGCTACCCTTGTGCTCTTCCTTGCGTTCCTGTTTTTTCTCGCCGGAAATAATCAGATATCCGTCAGACGAAAGTTCCAGATCAATGTCATCTTCTTTCATACCCGGCACTTCGGCCCGGACAGTTACTTCTTTTTCATTTTCGCTGACCTCGATTTTCGGTCCGTTTTTGGCGGCAAAGCGTCTTTCTTCCGGAAAGTCAAGCCAGCCGTTGAAAAAGCTGTTGACCAGATCGTTGAAGTCTTTGTTAAAACCATAGCGCATCGGTGCGTTGCGGCCGTGTTCTTTGCGGTTGATTAATGAATCAGACATTTTAAACCTCCTTAAAATTGTTTTTTTGACTGTTCGTCATCTATTAATATAGCTAGGGTGCCAAAATGTCCGCGTCAAGAGATAGCCGCAGTTTTTTTAATTTTTTAATGCCCGCAGCGAATTGCCAATCGCCAGCAGCGCCACCCCGACATCGGCAAACACGGCACCCCACATGGTTATTGTTCCCAGGGTGCCGAATACAAGAAACAGCGCTTTGACACCTAAGGCAAAAACAATGTTCTGACGGACAATGTTCATGGTTTTGCGGGCAATGCGTATGGCAAGCGGCACTTTCCCGGGGTCATCATCCATAATGACCGCATCGGCCGCCTCAATGGCTGCATCGGAACCGAGTCCGCCCATTGCGATACCGGTGTCCGCCCGTGTCAGCACGGGAGCGTCGTTGATGCCATCGCCGGCAAAAATAACGGTGCCGTTTTTCTTCTCACAGATCAGTTCTTCCAGCTTTTCCACCTTACCGGCCGGCAGCAATCCGGCATAAAAACGGTCGATTCCAAGTTCGGCGGCAACCGGTGCGGCGGCTTTGCGGGTATCGCCGGTCAGCATCACGCTTTCAATACCGAGATTTTTTAATTCCTGCACGGCGTCAGCCGCGTCCTCTTTGGGCGCATCGGCTATGACAATGGCGCCGAGGTAGCGGCGGTCTTCGGCAACATAAACAACGGTACCGCCGCCCACGGTTTCGGACGGAACCGGGACAGAAAATTCTTCCATCAATCCGAGATTGCCGGCAAGGATTTCCTTTTTTCCCTTTTGCATACGGATGCCGCGGCCGGCCAGTTCTTCCGCCTTGTCGTTGTTGCAGGTGTCCTCCGTTATCCCAGCGGCCTTGCGGATAGAAACGGCAATCGGGTGGTTGGAAATGCTTTCCGCCGCCGCTACCGTTTGCAGCAGCCGTTGTTCGTCAATGCCTTCTGCCGGCAATAGCCGGCTGACCGCAAAAGTACCGCGGGTGAGGGTGCCGGTCTTGTCAAGAACGGCGGTACGGCAGCAGGCAAGCGCCTCCAGATAATTGCTGCCTTTAATCAGAATACCCTGACGCGAGGCGCCTCCGATGCCGGCAAAAAAGCCGAGCGGCACCGAGATAACCAAAGCGCAGGGGCAGGAAATAACCAAAAAGGTGAGCGCCCGCTTAAACCAGACCTCAAAATCCGCACTACTTAAAAACAGCGGCGGCAACACGGCCAGCATAACGGCAACGGCAACGACCGCTGGTGTATAATAGCGGGCAAAACGGGTGATAAATTTTTCTGTGCACGCTTTGCGGGCGTCGGCATGTTCGACCAGTTCCAGAATTTTGGCCGCGGTCGATTCGCCGTAGGTGCGGCTGACTCTGATTTTAAGCAGGCCGTTGGTGTTGATGAATCCGCTGAGCGCCTCGCTTCCCGGGTTAAGCATACGCGGCAGCGATTCGCCAGTCAGAGCCGAAGTGTCGGCTGCCGCACTGCCTTCGGTAACAATACCGTCAAGAGGCACTTTTTCGCCGCTTTTAACAACAATGATATCACCGATGGCAATTTCTTCCGGCTTGTGTTTGATCAGTTTTCCGTTTTCTTCGCGGAAAGTGGCATCGGGACGGATGTCCATCAGATCCACAATCGAACGTCGGGATTTCTCAACGGCCCGGTGCTGCAAAGATTCGCCGCTCTGATACAAAATCATCACCATTGCTGCTTCCGGATATTCGCCGACCGCGAGTGCGCCGATGGTGGCAATCGATATCAGGGCGTTTTCGTCCATCCATTCGCCGTGGGCAAGATTTTTTAAGGCCTGCCAGACAATGTCCGCACCGGCGGTAAGAAAGGCTGCCGCAAATAGCGTTGCGGATACCGTCTTCGGCAAAATCCCACAGATGGCGACAACAAACAGCAATATGGCCAGCCCGATTCGCGGTAGTATGTAATCTTTCTGCCCGTGGTGATGATGGCAGCAGTTTTCAGAGTCGTGTTCATGACAATGGTTGTGTTGTTCAGACATAGTCTTTTCCTTTGTAATATGAATACTTGTTCAATTATTATATATTTATCATAATTGAACAGATGTTCAACTGTCAACAAAAAACTTGCGTTTCCGGTGATTTTTCTTTATTCTTCAAAATAACAAAGGAGTAACCATGTCCAAGTCAAATACGCCCCTGCCGACCGCGCCGGTTGAAGATATCCGCCGGCAGATGCCCGGAGAAGAATTGCTTTTCGGTCTGTCCGATTTTTTCAAAGTGATGAGCGACCCGACGCGGATCAATATTTTGTGGACGTTGGAAAAAACAGCGCTTTGCGTCAACGATCTGGCAGCCGTGCTCAATATGAGCAACTCTGCGGTTTCTCACCAGTTAAAAATTTTGCGCGTCGCCAAACTGGTGCGCGCAGTCAAAAAGGGCAAAAACGTCTATTACGAATTAAGCGACGACCATGTCCGCGTGATCTGGGAAAAGGCGCTGGAACATGTCTGCGAATAGTCAGACCATCTGCCGTCTGATCCATTCCATAATCACATCGATGATATAAGCCTGTTCCTCGGCGGAAAGTTCCCTGCCGGCGGGAATGCCGTGCCATTTGCAAAGACAGCCGCGACAGCAGGTTGCGGTTGCGTGTTGGGAGATAAAAACCGGATGCCCGCGCATCGGTGTCTGTTTGCCGTCATGAGCTAGTAATGCCGGCGCTAGTCTGCAGGCGATAAAGTCATTGGCATGCAGATGGATTGTATCCGTGCCTTTTGGGCGGATATATTCAAGCTCTTTTTTCTTCAGCCGGAAACGGCTGCGGAAGTCAGAACGGGCCAGACGGTTAAAAATATCTTCTTTCATAATGTCATCAACAGTAAAACGGATTAAAATTTTGTAAAGGGGCTTGCCTTCATAAAAATAAAAAGCCCCGTAGACCGGGCAATTTTCATCTTTGCTTTTTCTTCAGTCTTTCCGCAATTTCCAACCCGATTCCGGCCGCCGTAAAAACAAGCGCCAGAAAGGCAGAAACAAAAAGGCACGACAATAATGTGTCGCTTAAACAGGGAAGAAAAACGGAAACATAAGCTGCGCCCAGACAAACGACGCTTAAAAGATACATAATCCGGGCACTTTTCGGCAGTTCGCAAGAAAATTCCGAACAGCATTCCCTTATCAGCGATAATATCCGGATTGCTTTCAATATATATGTTTTCATAAAAATAAAAATTAAAAATAAAAAACCAAGAAATATAAAACAAAAGAAACAACAATTTGTCAATAGATAAACCCCGGTTTTTTCCGGGGCATGTTCGTTTTGGCTTATGTTTTTTGATAGATTTATATAATAG
>CAYXBH010000003.1:10931-24883 GCA_964463185.1 uncultured Azospirillum sp.
TATATATTCTTGATTGATAATATAGGTTTTGCAATAGTCAGCAGTCGTTGGAGATGAAAAGTCAAAATTACAGGGAAGTGTCCCAACAAAAGGACTTTCAACATAGATATGCTCTAGCTCGTTATTATAATATAAATTTCCGTCAGTATCGACTATAACATGTTCAGCTTATGTTTCTCAAATCGGGCGTATTTCTTGGCAAAAGACAGAATTCCCTCGGTCAGTGCCGAATTCCCTTTGGTAATGTAATGATAAAGCGTCATAATGTTTCTCCTAAAATTATCCGCCATGCAATTGCAATTTCAGTACAAAGAGCTGTTTGTTGTTTTCCGATGGATTTTCAATTATATAATTACCAAATAATAAAATTTTTATATAAAACATCCAGGATTTTTATTTTTTTCGGGTGTTCTTTGTGAATAATGACTGCATCTTTGTCTGCTCCTATCATCTTTATGAACCATACATCATCGTCACTTTCAGTGCCTTCTATAAGTCCTGCTTCTTTAAAGTTTTCTTGCCTCTCTTCTGCCGAAATAATTCTCGTTTCTTCAAACTCTTGCTTCTCTAACGTTTGTTTATCTGTAGAACCCCGAATATATCCATATATCATATTTAATCTCTATAAAAACGCCCTAAATATTTTTAGGGCACAAATATAAAAACACCCCGCAGATTTATTACCTACGGGGCAACTAAAAAGAAAGAATGATTATTTTACAGCATCTTTCAAAACTTTATCTGCTTTAAATTTGAGAGCTTTATATGCAGCGATTTTGATTTCTTTACCTGTAGTAGGGTTGCGACCAGTACGAGCAACGCGTTTTGCCACTTCAAAGGTACCCAAACCTGTATTTGAACAGCTTCACCTTTTTTCAAAGCATTTGTTATAACTGAAATGCAAGCATCAAAACCAATGCAGCTTGAATTTTTGTCATTCCAGAAGCTTCAGCAACGGCAGCAACATACTCAGTCTTATTCATTATGAATTCCTTTCTTTTATATTAATTAACAAAGGTTCATGAGACCGTTACATTAAATTGAAAGTCAAAAATAAGACAAAATCAAACAAAATCCTTAAATAACACACATTTCATTGACAGAATGATGACGCATGTTTCCCGTCTTTAGATTCGTTTAGACCGAAATTTTGGGTTTTAAGAAGAGGACACGTAGACTAAAATTCCGTCTTTCAATCTCGCCCCCCCTTTTTTAGGTTTTAACGCACAAAAAAATCTCTGCATTTCTGCAGAAATTTTATTGGTGAGCCCGACGGGATTCGAACCCATGACCCTTTGATTAAAAGTCAAATGCTCTACCAGCTGAGCTACGGGCCCGCTCACTTAACGAGCAAGGTATAATAGATAAAAAAAAGTTAGTCAATAAAAAAAATAAAAATTATAAAAAATAGTTTATTTGTTAAGAATTGTATGTTATCATCCAACACAAATTTGATTATTAAACCTTGTTTTGAAGGATTGTTGGAGATGTCAGAAACAAAGAATTCACAGCAGACCGGACGTTATGATATGCTGCAGAATGCTGCCGGTGAGATACTCATTATCATCGAGTACCGCGAAGGCGGACCCGAAAATCCCCGTTTGGTTTATGACGGCGGCGAGCAGGCTCTTCTCTACCGCAGCCGCGAAAGCGCCTTTATGCTGAATTCTATTGCGCAGGAAGCACGTATGCCTCTGAAATCAGTAAACGAAGTACTTATGGTTGAAATTGAAAACGACGACGTAGCCAGAGAATATAAAGTTCCCGTCCGCGTGGTCAGAAATCTGCAGGCCTTGGCATAAAAAAGTAAAAAATATTCAACAAGTAACAAATAAGGGCTTTAAAAGCCCTTATTTCTTGTTATTATCGGACAATGATAAAATACGGAAAAATAAATGCTGGTTAATCTGCTTATTTTGATTTTGGGTGCCGGGTTGATTTCCGAACTGGTTCCCCAAAACCGCCTGCCGGTGCTGTGGTCGCTGTTTTCTTTGGCAGCGGTTCTTTATTTTATCTACAAATTGTCGCAGATCGGGATGTCGCCGGATATCTATGTCAATTATCCGTGGCTTAAAATTCCCAATTTGTCGGTTAATCTAGAAATTGTCATAAATTCCCGTAACGTCTGCCTGGTTTTTGTTTTGCTGATTTTGGCACTGCTGTCGCTGATGCAGAATACCTTTGGATCGGAAACGGCCAAAAATTCGTTAAACGGGCTGATTCTGTTTAACTTGCTGGCGGCGTTGATGCTTGTTTTTGCCAACAATTATATCCAGATGCTGGTGACCGTTGGCGCCTGTGATGTGCTGGTGTTCAGCACGATCAACAACGTCAATGCAAAAAAAAAGTACATTTATGCCAATTTTCTGGCTGATATCGGCCTGGTCAGCATTTTTGCCGTTATTCTCGGGTACGGCGGCGGTTTGGAGTTAAAAGACCTGGCCAACTATTCTGAGTTTGGCCACCACAAAGATTTTGTTGCAATTCTGCTTTTGCTCTGCATTTTCATAAAAAGCGGTTTGTTTTTGTTTCACGGCACCTATACGGATATTGCCTCGCTCGGTTTCAACCGGCTTAATTTTATTTTGTTTGCGGCCACGCCACTAACCGGCTATCTAGTATTTTTAAAAACAGAGACCCTTTTATCCATTTCCGCATATTCGTATCCTTTACTTAAGATGTTTTCACTGGCGTCCATCGCCTGGGGCGTTTTCGGCGTACTGGCCATTGACCATATCAAACAAAAATCAGTGTATTTTGCACTAATGTTCTGGGGGGCTGTTTATGCTTTTGCCGCCTTTGGCTGTCGGCTGGAGATACTGGATTTTGCCAGTTTTCTGCTTTCCGCCTTTTTGTTCGGACAGGTTTTGATGCTGTTTTACACGGCAGCATCCAACGAAATCAACATATCGGAAATGGGCGGTTTTATCAAAAACCTGAAATTTATGTTTATCCTGCTGTTGCTTGTGCTGTCAGCGTATTTTGACATTTTGCTTTCCCTGTGGGCAAAAAACATCAGGCTGTTTTGGGCATATATTCTGCTATTTGCTCTGGCGTCGGCTCATGTTTTGTCCCAGGTTCTGCTGGGGAAAAGCAGGGCGGACGAACGGGTATGGGCAATGCTGAAAAATCCGTCCCCAACATTATGGGTGCCGGTTGCGTTGGCGGCGGCAATGCTCTGCTGGCACTTCCGCGGACAGCTCTGGTGGCTTGTCTTCGTACTGGTCGGCTGGTTGGCATTATTTATTTTTCGACCGCTGCGGTGTCTGGACAAATGGTACGATAGCGAAGAGATTCAAAATGCGGATTATTTCAGTACAGCGTACGAACTGCTGATTATCACGCCGGTCAAGGTTGTCGGTCGTTTGTTGTGGTTAGCGGTGGACTTTGTGTTTATTGAACGTACAATCATCAATTCCGTGCAAAACGCGCTGACATTTCTGATCTTTTTGCTACGCCGCCTTCATTCCGGGACAACGCTTCGTTCGTTGTTGTTTGTATTGTTTGGTTTTGCCGTCGTTTTTGCGGTATGGCATTTCGGAGGCAGGTAAATGGAAAATCTCGAATCTTTGATCAATGCAGTCATTTCGATCCCGTTATTTGGCGTTTTGTTTGCCTCGCTTTCCCGTGAGGGTGGCCGCGGACGGATCAGCAATGTCCTCTGCGTCGGCATCTTTATAGTTTTATCCAATCTGGTGATTTTATGGCGTACGGCGCTACTGATCGACTTGGACAAAGACGGCTGGCAGGTGGTTGAAAAATTCACCTGGATCAAGAATCCGGAGATTGAGCTAGTTTTTGGCATTGATATTTTTTCCCTGATGCTGATTGCCTCGGTTCATCTGGCCGTGCTGCTCGGTATGGTCGGCATCCGGCATAACGCATACCGCCAAAAGGCATTGATTATTTGCGCCTTGCTGTTTTTAAGCATGATCAGCGGCTATTTTCTGGCCTCCGATTTCTTTTCTTTTTACATCTTTTTCGAAGCCATGCTGCTGCCACTGTTTATGTTAATAGGTATTTTCGGCGATATCAAAAGACATCAGATCCTTTACCGCTTTTTCCTTTATAACCTGCTGGGTGCTGTCTTTTTGTTTGTTGCCCTAATTGTGCTTTACAATTATCAGAATGTCAGCATCCGGGAAGTCAGTCGGATTGTGCTGTCCGGCCATGGGGAAGCACTGGTCTGGGGATCTATTTTTATTGCCTTTTTGTCGCGGATTCCCGTATGGCCTTTCCATTATTGGATATCTTCGGTCAATGTGAATATTTCCAACCCGCTGGTGTTTATCATTGCCAACATTATCCCGTTAAGTGGCGTTTACGGGCTGATCCGCTTTTTTCCTGTCAATGCGCCGGAAGTTTTGGATCCGTATCTGCTGATTCTTGAGGTGGTCAGCATCATTACGATGCTGATGATTGCCCTGATCGGTTTTACCAAAAAAGACATTCAGTACAAAATATTTTCCTATATGACGGTTTACTATATCTTATATCTTCTGGGAGCCCTGCTGCCGACGGATGCATTGCTGATGAATATCGGTTTTTCCCTGTTTTCTTATTTGATAATCGTTGCCGCGCTGGAAGTTTTGGTTGCCCATCTTGATAACGAATGTCAGACTAGGGAAATCGGTGAATGCGGCATTTTATGTGTCGTTCCTCGCATATCTTTGATGTTTTCGTTTTTGATTTTGGCGGCGATCGGTATGCCGCTGTCGTCAGTTTTCCTGAATAATATGGTTATTTTTTCCGGACTGTTGAAATTTAACATCAAAATGGCGGTATGTATTTTACTGGCCGTTATGCTGGCCTCCATCAGCCTGCTACAGCAACTGTTTTATCTGAAATATCCGCCGGAAACGGACGAGCCTTTGCCGCCGGTTCCAGAAGAGTGTCGGGCTGCTGATATTTCACTGAGGGTGTTCACGGTGATGTTGCTGACAGCGACATTGCTGGTGTTGTCTTTTATCAACCCGTTATGGTTTATCGGATAGGAGGAAAAATGCTGGTTGATTACATAGCGTTGCTACCGGAATTGTTTTTGCTGATGGGGATTCTGCTGATGATACCTGTCTATTTTTTACGTTCTGCCAACACGCCGAAAACTTTTTATACCATGAGTAAGTGGATTATACTGGCCTCCGTTGTGTCGACAGCCGTTTTTTATAATCGCAGTATTGGCCGGTTCTGGATCAATAATGACTATACAACGCTTTTTAAAATCATGATTTATCTTTTTTCCCTTGCCTGGAGCGGCCTTTCCCTCAAACGTTTTCAAAACAGGGACGACCGGAGTTTTTCTTTTTACTTTATGCTTTTGTTGTGCCTGCTCGGCTTTTCTATTGCGCTTTCTTCCCGTTTGTTGTGGCTTTCGGCGGGGGCGCTGACATTCTGCCTGCTGCTTAACTACCCGCTGTTAAAGATTGATGAGGAAGAAGAATATATCACCCGGCACCGGCAATATCTCTTTTTTGTTCTGATATTTTCCCTGCTGCTTTGGATCGGGGTTTCTATTTTGCAACGGGGGACAGGCAGCGCGGATTATTCGGAAATCAAAGATTTCCTTTTAGCTGCGGAAGGGAAAGTACCGGGAAAACTGCAATTAGCTTTTGTGTCGATCATGGTCTTTTTTCTTTTTGCTCTGGGAGTAGCTCCTTTCCATTTTTGGTTTGCTGATATCGTTTCGGGGACGATTTTGCCGGTTGCCGGTTATCTGAGTATTGTGCCGAGGATAGCGTATTTTGCCGTTTTGATCAGCCTGGTTATAAACGCTCTGGAACCTCTTTATCCGTGGTTTGAAACAGTTATGCTGATTTTTGGTATATTGTCCGTATTTATCGGTGCGATCGGAGCCAACAGCGAAGAAGACCTGAGACGCATATTTGCTTATGCCGAGTTGTATTATATAGGCGTGCTGCTGTTGTCCGCATCGGATATGCAAGGGCAGAATCTGCTTGGGGCGCTGATTTATTTGCTGGTTTATATGTTGGCTTTGTTCGGCATTTATACTGTTTTTTCCGGCTGTCGCAACAAGGGGGAATATCTCTATCGGTTGGATGAGGTTCGCGGACTTTCCACCCGTCGGCCGCTTTTGGCTGCGGCGCTACTGTTTTTTATGATATCACTGATCGGAACACCGCCGCTGTTGGGCTTTCTCGGCAAGCTTTCGGTCATCAATTCTCTGGTTGCCGGCAACAGCTATGGCTTAATGGCGGTGGTTGCTTTTTCCATGCTGGTTTTGGTTGCTGCTTACCTGAAAATCATTACGGCCGTCTACTTTGAGCCGCGCAATATTAGCTTTGACAGGGTGGATAAAGGGGTATATATGTATATAACAATTAATATCCTCCTGACTATTGCCACCGTTTTGAAACCCCGATATCTGATGCACAATGTGGAAATGATGCTGGCTGCGATTATATAAGGAAAAATTTTAATGTGGCAGTGTTTGGATTATGACGAACTGGGTAGCACCAACGACAAAGCTCTCGAATTGTCGGGTTTGGCTGTAGGTGAAAAATATGCGGTAACAGCGGTCAGGCAGACAAACGGTCGCGGACGCCGCGGACGCAGTTGGATCGGAATGGACGGAAATTTGTTTTTGTCGCTGGCCCTTCCTTTTCCAGCGGAAAAGAGTGCTGCTCTAGTACTGATGTCATCATTGGCGTTGTTGGAAACGGTTAAAGAACTGGCACCCTCGGTCGCTACAGTTTTGAAATGGCCAAATGATGTATTGCTGAACGGCTGCAAAATATCCGGCATCTTGCTTGAAAAAGGTGCAAACGGATATATAATTGTCGGTATCGGTGTCAATGTCAGGGCAGCGCCCGTCAATGACATGATTTATCCGGTAACCAGTCTGACGGCGGCGGGTATAGAAACCAATCGACAGACATTTAAGGAAATTTATCTGCGACAATTTGACGGCCTGATGGGTTTTTATATCAAAGAAGGAATGCCCGCGCTGGTGTCGAGATGGTTGCGCCATGCCGCCGGTGTCGGCAAAAAAATCTTTGTCCGGCTGCCGAAAACGATAAAAGAAGGAATTTTTTCCGGCCTGGACAGGGAAGGCCGGCTGATTTTGCAAACGGTGTCCGGGATAGAAATCGTCAGTGTTGGCGACGTGTTTTTTAAAGATGATGAAAGCGAATGGAAATGATAAACAAATTTGAAAAAGACGGATTGTATTTTGTGGCTTTGGGGGGAGCCGATGAGATCGGCATGAATATGTATGTTTATGCCAGTAACAGTAAATTTATCATGGTCGATGCCGGTTACGGGTTCTTAAACGACAACTATCCGGGGATGGACTTATGTTTTGCCGATGCCGGTTTTTTCGCCAACTACGCCGAAGATTTTGAAGGCATTTTTATTACTCATGCCCACGAAGACCATTTCGGTGCCATCGCTCACGTCTGGCCGCTTTTGAAATGTCCTGTTTATGCCGGAGAGTTTACGCTCGGACTAATTAAAAACCGCCTGCGCGAATATAAGCTGGAAAACGAAGTGCCGCTGAACCCGGTGGTTGGTCGCCGGACCATAGAGTTACAAAATTTTTCGGTAGAATTTGTCCCGGTTGCACATTCGGTGCCGGAAACATCGGCGCTGGTGATCAAAACGGCGGATAAAACAGTTGTCCACGCAACCGACTGGCGCTTTGACGACAATGCCATCGACATTTTGCAGACGGATTATGTCGAGTTGGAAAATACCGGCCGGCAGGGCGTGGATATGTTTGTCTGCGATTCGACCAATATCGAGGTTAATGAAAAACTACCGAGTGAATTTGAAGTGCGTAAATGTCTGCTGAAGCTGATTCCCACGCTTAAAAACACGGTGGTTGCCACCTGTTTTGCTTCTAATCTGACCCGGTTGGAAAGCCTGATCATGGCAGCCGATGCAGCCGGTCGCACACCAGTTCTGGTTGGTCGTAGTCTGCTTTATAATATGAAAGTTGCCAAGGAAATCGGCTATTTTAAAAACATGCCCAGATGTTATGACATCAGGGAGGCAGAAGACATTCCTTCCGACAATGCGCTTTACATCTGCACTGGTTCACAGGCCAACTATCGTTCGGCGCTGACCTCGATTGTCAACAACCAGAGCAAATATGTCAAACTGGCCAAGGGTGATACGGTTATTTTTTCTTCCAAAATCATTCCCGGTAATGAGGAAAAAATCAGTGAAATGCAGGAAAAACTGATTGCTATGGGTGTTAATGTTATCACCGACCGGGATACGCTGGTGCATACGTCAGGGCATTGCAGCAAGGAAGAAATCCGTAAAATGTACGACATTTTAAAACCGCAGATAGTGCTACCAGTTCATGGTGATAAGAAATTTATCCGCGAGCACAAACGGTTTGCGGCGAAATGCGGAATTAAAGAAGTGATCAGTATGCAAAACGGAAATGTCCTGCTGTTGAAAGGGGGGCAGGCCAAAATTGCGGGCGATGTGCCGACCGATGTGCTGGCTGTTGACCGCACGGAAATTGTGTCGCTTAATTCCGAAGTGGTCAAACGCCGCAAGCAGATTGCCTATAACGGCAGCGTTTTCATCAGCGTCATTTTCGGGGAAAAATGGGAACTGATCGCCCTGCGCATTTCCTCCAAAGACATTTTGCAGCCGGATGCCTTTGCCTCGCTGCGCGACCGGATTGTGGAAGAAATTTCTGAAGCCCTGCCGGAAGTAGTGGCCGGTCTGCATTATAAGGAAACAGCTATTTTGGACTATACCCGGGTTCAGGTACGCCGTAAAATCGAAAAAGCAACCGATATGAAACCAGTTACTTTCATCCACTTCTACAAACTGCCGCTTGAAAAAGAAAAAATCGAACAGGAAGAGGACGTGGATGCAGGTCAGCCGATGGTTATTTATCCCTCACCGGAAATTGAAAACTGATTCGCTGATTGGTTTTGTTCAACTGGCAGATAAATGGTAAAGGTTGTTCCTTTGCCGTTTTCCGATTTGATCTGGAGATTACCGCGATGGCGTATAAGGATATGTTTGGCAATTGCCAGTCCGAGGCCAGAACCCTTGATATTTTTGTCTTTATGCCTCTGTATCCGGTAAAAACGTTCGGTCAGTCTGCTGATATATTCTCTCGGGATTTTTTCTCCAGAATTATGCACGGAAACGGCAACTGCTTTGCCGGGTGCCACTTCATAAGTTCTTGATGTTGGTACAGCGTCTGTCGTTTTGGCAGAAATCGTGATGGCCGAATTTTCTTCGCCGTATTTAATGGCATTGTCGCACAGATTTTGCAAAAGCTGGTGTATCTGCCCGTAATCGGCAGTAATTTCTGGCAGGTCTTTGGCAATTTTCAGCTCAAATTTCATATTTCTGGCCTGTGCTTTTAACATCAGCGCATTGCTGACGTCTTCTGCAATCGGAAAGATACTGATTTTTTCGTCCGGTGGCAGATCCTGCGTCATTTCAATTTTGGAAAGAGAGAGCAAGTTTTCGATTAAAAGCGACATATAATTGGCCTGTTCACTCATAATTTTAAGGAACATTTCGCGAGCCTGCTCATCGTCCTTGGCGGTTGTCTGCAATGTTTCAATAAATCCCGAGATAACCGACAGGGGCGTTCTCAGTTCGTGGCTGGCATTGGCAACAAAATCAGATTGCATTTTTTCAATTTTAGTGGCTTTGGCAAAATCATAAAGAGAGATGACCGCAACGGCCCGACCTTTAGAAATCCAGGGCAACTGCTTGATGTGGGCATAAAGTTTCTGCATATCTTTCGGTTCACTGTTTTTGTTACGGTCGACGTAAAAGATCAGGTTTTCCGATTCGCTCTCTTGATGGAGGACGCGAGAAACGGCGTTGATAAAGTTGTTGGAAGAAAAAATTTCTTCCACATTGCGGTCGGTGATGTTTTTCCCAAGTAGGTTTTTGGCCGAAATATTGGCGCCAAGGATATTGCCGGAACGGTCGATCATCAAAATCGGGTCTGGCAGGGTGTCAAGCACTGCGGTATCGGAAATTGTCTGAGCTTCGAGCTTTTCGGCTTTTTCGGTCCAAAAACGGTGCATTTCGTTGACGGCATTGACAATTTCCCGGGTGTCATTTTCCATCAGGTCAAAAGTCTCACCTGTATAGTTTTCTTCTTTTGACAGGCGGAAAATATATTTCCGGATCTGTTGCAACTCAAAGGTAATCGGAAACAGCCATACCACGTTAAAAAGGATAATCGACGCATAGGCCATAACGGCAATACTTGCCGGCAGCAGTTTGAGTGCGACTAACATGATGAAGACTAAAGCCGAGGGCATGGACAAGGCCAAAATCCGATTGACGAAATTGGTGTCTTTTTCTATTTTAAACAGCTTACTCCGGCCTTTTTGAAACATGGTGATAATCCTTGCACGAGATAAAAAAAAGATGGACTGAAACTAAGATTATTATATAATACAATACGTTTAAATTTGCTAAATTTTATATCGAAAAGGTTACCCATGGCCGAAGAGAAAATCCCTGCGCTGACACCCATGATGGCACAATATCTCGAAACCAAAAAGGCCTATCCCGGCTATCTGTTGTTTTACCGGATGGGCGATTTTTACGAAATGTTTTTTGACGATGCAGTCAAAGCTTCAAAAGCATTGGATATAGCCCTGACCAAAAGAGGAAAGCTTGACGGCGAGGCTGTGCCGATGTGCGGGGTGCCTTTCCACGCTTACGAAATTTATCTCTCCCGACTGATTAAAAAAGGCTTTAAGGTTGCCATCTGCGAGCAGATGGAAGACCCGAAAGAGGCCAAAAAGCGCGGTTCCAAGTCGGTTGTCAAACGCGACGTTATCCGCTTGGTAACGGCAGGGACCTTAACCGAAGACAACTTGCTTGATGCCCGCCGCAACAACTTTCTTCTGAGCATGACAAAATCCGGCGGAGTGCTTGGTGTTTCCTGGATTGATTTGTCAACAGGAGATTTTTTCCTGGAAGAAGTGTCGCTGAAAGACAAACCGGAGCCGGTCATCGTCGGCAGTCTGCTTTCCCGTTTGAACCCAGTAGAAATTCTGTTGCCCGATACCTGTTTGCAATCGCCTAAACTGTTTGAAGTTTTTAATGAATACCGCAAACAGCTATCGGTGTTGCCGGCTGCGCGTTTTAATTATGAAAATGCCCGTCGTCGCCTTTTGAATTTATTTAAAGTGGAAACGCTGGATGCTTTCGGCAGTTTTTCGCCTGCGGAGATTACGGCAGCCGGGGCGCTGATGGACTATATTGAAACCACTCAGAAAGGTCGTATGCCGCGAGTGGAAAAGCCGGTAAAAATCTATGAGCGGCAGTTGATGGAAATCGATGGAGCCACCCGCCGTAGCCTGGAATTGCTACAATCATCCTCCGGTGACAAAAACAGTTCCCTGCTCTCTGTTCTCGACCGCACGGTTACCGGTGCCGGCGCCCGGATGCTGGCCGGCCGCATTGCTGGGCCGCTGACGGATCCAGCTCAGATAGCTGAACGTTTAAACATAGTAGAGTTCTTTATTGAAGAAGAATTTGTCCGTGAGGACATCAGAGCCCTGCTCAAAGCCTGTCCCGACATTGAACGTTCATTGTCTCGAATTGCGCTGGAACGGGGCGGTCCCCGCGATCTGGCGGCAATCAGGAATGCTCTTGCGGCGGTTCCCCGGATTAAAAATATTCTTTCCGGCGCAACTTCCCGGAATATGGTACGGGAGCTTCCCGCGGCTGTTGTCGCCATTACCGGCCGGATGAGGTATCATGAAAATCTGGTTGACAAACTCGGGCATGCCCTGGCCGACGAACTGCCACTGCTGGCAAGAGATGGCGGTTTTATCCGTGAAGGCTACTATCCGCCGCTTGATGACATCAAACGCCTGAAAAACAACAGCCAGCAGGTTATTTTGCAGTTGCAGGAAAAATATGCGGCGACAACAGGTATTTCCAATCTGAAAATAAAATATAACAATCTGATCGGTTATTTTGTGGAGGTGCCTGCAAAATTTGCCACCCAGATGATGGAAAACAAAGAGTTCATTCACCGACAGTCGGTTTTAAATGCCGTCCGCTTTACCACCGTTGAACTGACCGAGGTGGAAAACGAAATCCGCGGTGCCAGTGAAAAGATTCTGGCAACGGAATTAGAGGTATTTGCAAAACTGGCGGGCGAAGTCAAAATCACCGCCGATGATATTTCCCGCACAGCCAAGGCCATGGCCGAGCTGGATATCGGGGTGGCATTGGCTGATCTAGCAGTCGAAAAAAACTATTGTCGGCCACAGGTTGACGATTCCCTTTGTTTTGAAATTGAAGAAGGACGACACCCGGTGGTAGAAGCTTCTTTGGCCAGCGAGCATGATGGTGTGTTTGTCGGCAATGATTGCAAACTCGGTGGCGACAACAGCAATATCTGGCTGATTACCGGTCCCAATATGGCTGGTAAATCCACTTTTTTGCGGCAGAATGCGATTATTGCGGTGATGGCACAAATCGGCTCTTATGTACCGGCCAAAAGTGCCCATATCGGGGTGGTCAACAAACTTTTTTCTCGCGTCGGCGCCTCTGACGATCTTGTTTGCGGGCGGTCGACTTTTATGGTGGAGATGGTAGAAACCGCAAGCATTCTGAACAGAGCGGATGAACGTTCGCTAGTAATTCTGGATGAGATCGGCCGCGGTACCGCCACTTTCGACGGTTTGTCAATTGCCTGGGCGGTGGTCGAGCACCTGCATGAGGTCAACTGCTGCCGGGCACTGTTTGCCACCCATTATCACGAACTGACCTCGCTGGCCGGAAAGCTCCGTAAAATGTCGCTTCATTGTATGAAGATCAAAGAGTTTAACGGCGGTGTCGTTTTTCTGCACGAAGTGATCGACGGTGCAGCCGACCGCTCTTACGGTATCCATGTAGCGCGTCTGGCGGGGCTGCCGCCGATTGTGGTCAAAAGGGCGGAGCAGGTTCTGGATTCGCTTGAACACGACAAGAAAAATGTCAATATCCAAGAACTAGCCGATGAGCTGCCACTTTTTGCCAACCTGCAGGAAACAGAATTGCATAAACAACCGTTGCCACTGGAACGTGAACTGGCGGAAATCAATCCCGACAATCTCACACCACGGGAAGCGCTTGACGAGCTCTACCGCTTAAAAAGTCTGCTGGAGGAAAAGTGATGTTTTTAACCTGCAACCCAAAAGTTATCTAAAGGTTTATATTTTTTTTATTTATCAATAAATATAAAAAGGAGTACCAAAAATGATAAAATTTGTCTTTTCTCTACTAACGGTTTTGGGGCTCGGTATCGGCACGGCCGAGGCGACCGATGCTGCAAAACCCTATGCCGACGTTAAAGATCCCGAAAACACGCTGTTGCTCAAATTAAAAGACGGCGATGTTTTAATTGAGATGTTCCCCGAAGACGCGCCGAACCATGTCGTCCGGATCAAGGAGCTGGTTCGCCAAGGCTTTTACGATGGTCTGAAGTTCCACCGCGTTATTGACGGCTTTATGGCGCAGACAGGTGATCCGCTCGGCAATGGCACCGGCGGCAGTGGCAAAAAACTGAAAGCTGAGTTCAACAACCGCCCGCACAAACGTGGCGCCGTTTCGATGGCACGTGCCATGGATCCGAATTCTGCCGACAGCCAATTCTTTATCTGTTTTGACGATTCGAACTTTTTAGATCATCAATACACAGTCTGGGGACAGGTAATTTCTGGTATGCAGGCGGTTGACAAAATCAAACGCGGCACTGGCCCAAACGGCACAGTCTATGATCCGGACACCATTATTTCCATGAGAGTGGTTGCCGACCTGCAAAAATAACGGTCAGACAGACAAAAAAAGCGGCGGGAAAATTTTTTCTGCCGCTTTTTGTATCCAGAAAACTACCGGCTAGGCCTGTAGTTCCAAAGAGCTTATAGCTTTACACAAAAAACTCCTTTGCTAAAGTAAGTTAGACGGTCTGACGAAAGTCTAACAAAAGC
>CAYXBH010000004.1:0-13753 GCA_964463185.1 uncultured Azospirillum sp.
GGATTTTTCCTCGGAAACCGTTGGTTCAGCGTCCTGAGCGTCGTTTTCGGATGAGGAGGGAAGGGTGGCTGCAAATTTGGCCAGTTTGGAGTCCATTTCGTTGCTCGGGGTTATTGGTATGATGCTTTCCCCGGAAAAGCTTTCTTCTATGTAGCTGGCCACTTTGTTTTGCGGATGTATGATTGTTTCCGCACGGCGACCTTCGATACCGGTGGCGACGATTGATACGCGGATTTTGCCGGACAGTGTTTCGTCAAAGCTGGAGCCGAAAATGATGTTGGCTTCTTCGTCGACTTCTTCTTTGATGCGGTTGGCGGCTTCGTCAATTTCAAACAAAGTGATGTCCATGCCGCCGGTGATGTTGATGAGAACACCTTTGGCACCTTTCATGTTGCTGTCGTCAAGCAACGGGTTGGACAGTGCCTGTTCGGCCGCCCGGATGGCACGGTTTTCGCCCTCAGCCTCGCCGGTGCCCATGATGGCTTTGCCTTTATCTTCCATGATGCTTTTGATGTCTGCAAAGTCGAGGTTGATCAGGCCGGGCATAATCATCAGGTCGGTAATGGAGCGGACGCCGTCGTAAAGGACGTTGTCGGCCATGATGAATGCATCGGCAAGGGTGGTGTTCTTGTCGGCGATGCGGAACAAATTCTGGTTGGGGATGATGATGATGCTGTCGACCGCTTCAGTAAAGTCTTTTAAGGCCTCTTCGGCAATCTGGTAACGGCGTTTGCCTTCAAATTGGAAAGGTTTGGTAACGACGCCGATGGTCAGAATGCCTTTTTTCTTGGCAATGCGGGCAACGACCGGAGCAGCACCGGAGCCTGTGCCGCCACCCATGCCGGCGGTGATGAACACCATATTGGCTCCTTCAAGTTCTTTTTCTATTTCTTCGGCAGCTTCTTCCGCAGCCTGGCGTCCGACTTCCGGACAGGCTCCGGCACCGAGTCCACGAGTGGTTTCTATGCCAAGCTGGATTTTACGCCCGGATTTGGAATTGGCAAGCGCCTGGGCATCGGTGTTGGCAACGATAAAATCAACACCCTCAAGGTTTTTGGCAATCATGTTGTTAACGGCATTGCCACCACCGCCACCGACCCCGATAACGGAAATACGTGGCTTTAACGTGATCATACTGGTTTCCGGCACAGCTAATTTTATCGACATGGTTTGCTCCCCAAAGTGTTGTGCTTATAATATACGTTTATGATACAGTACATGAAAAGTAATTAAGGTTTGGTTACCAAAAACGATATTTTGGTGCTGTATATCAAAAGTTTTGTTTCAGCCAGCTTAAAATGCGTCCGAAACGGCCGCTTTCTCCGTTGGCTGGGCGGTTGATGATTTTGTTGGGTTTGTGTTCTGTGTAGTTGATGATAAACAAAATCAGCCCGATAACCGTGGAAAAAGCCGGTGACTGCAAAACGGGATAGTTGGAAATGTCTAAAATGTTGGCAATGTTGCGGGGGCGACCGAGCCGGATCTGCTTGTCCAAAACCATGGCCGCAACTTCCTGCATGCCGGCAAGCTGCGAACCGCCACCGGTTAGGACAATGCGGTGGCTGCTGATGTCTTTTAGACCGCGTTCGTTGAGTTTTTGGTTGACCAATTCAAACATTTCTTCTACCCGGGGGGCGATAATGCGCGTTAATTCGGATATTGGAACCTGTTTGATTTTGTTGTCGTCTTCATCGCCAATCGGATATACGTTGATGGTCTGGTTTTTGTCCTGAGAAGTCATGAAAGCGCATCCGTGCAGCGTTTTTAAGCGTTCGGCATGGGGAATCGAGGTGGTTAGCCCCCAGGCAATGTCTTTGGTGATGTTGTGGCTACCGACGCCGATGGAGCTGAAATAGACAGGATGTCCGTGTTCAAAGCTGGTGATGCTGGTTGTGCCGCCGCCGATGTCAATGATGGTTGCCCCCAGTTCCTTTTCATCGGCAACCAGGCAGGAGAGGCCGGAGGCATAAGATGACAGGACTTTTTCGGCAATTTCAAGATGAGAATTGTCGATAACCATCTTAATATTGCGGTACATAAATTCGGGAATGAGTCCGAGCAGGACGTCAACCGACAGGGTTTCTCCGTATAAATTGCGCGGATCGCTGGTTTCTTCACCAAAATCCAGCCGGTATCCGGTGGGCAGGCAGTGAATCAGCTCGTTGTTTTCGACATTGATTTTATTGATGCCTTTTTCAATTACTTTTTTGATGTCTGCCTCTGAAACGGGTTTGGATTTGTTCAGGTTGATGGAAGAGCGCTTAATCGTGCTTTTGATTTTGTCACCGGAGATATTGACAATAATCCGGTTGACCTGTTCGTTTGCCATTTGCTCGGCAGCACCAACGGCCTCGCAAACAGAATAGGTGGCCTGTTTGATGTCGGTGATAACACCGTTTTTGATGCCCTTGGAGGCATTGTAACCGTAGCCGGCTATGCTGATTTTCTGGTCCCGGCTGATGCGGGCAATAACACAGCATACTTTGGATGATCCGATATCCAAAGCGGCGATTGTCGTCAGCCGGTTAAAAGAATGTGTCATTGACTTTAAGCCTTTCGCTCTTATATGTTTTCTTCTTCCGTGCCGGTGTTCAGCCGTTCTTCGTCTGATATCCTGCGCGG
Source organism: uncultured Azospirillum sp. (assembly GCA_964463185.1). Taxonomy (GTDB): domain Bacteria; phylum Pseudomonadota; class Alphaproteobacteria; order RF32; family CAG-239; genus JAFUYI01. The sequence continues at coordinate 2,623 of CAYXBH010000004.1, forward strand.
TTTGACCAGAACCTTATTGGCGAATCTTAAATCAATGATGGTTAATTTACGTTTAAGAAGTCCTTTTGTTTTGTTTAGTTTTTGCAGTTTTTCCCAGGCAAGCTCCATGTCTTTCGCCGGCATTTTGACGGTAATGCCGTATTCTATGTCGTCTAAAATCAAATCCCAGCGTCTGCCGGATATGAAGTTGGCCGCTTTTATGCGAGGCGCTATTTCCGAATCGGTTCCGATCACCGATAGCAGCTCGTTTAAATGTTCTGGGGCGCCGCGACCAACAATCAGTAATACCGGGTGAGAGGGGATAAACTCGGCATTGATGACAGCCCCTTCGGTGTCTATCGGAAGGAAACTGTTGTTAAATTGCCACAGGGAGCTGATCTCCCTTTCTTTGAGCGAAATTTTTAGAATGTTGGGTAGGTAGGAGCGGCTGACGGAGGCTGATTTTACCCATGGTAGCTGCTCCAGTTCAGTTTTCATCTGCCGGATGTTTAGGCTTAAGATGTTGTCGCCACGGTGGGTGTTGACAATGTTGTTGATTTCTTCCATCGCGGTTTTGTTGCGCCCGTAAACCAAAATATCGTTTACTGTAAATCCCAGTTGGGAAGTAACGGAATAAAAATAATCGGAGAGAGAATTGAGCTGCTGGCTGACCAGATTTTCCCTGATGATGATCATGCCAACTGATATGCAACCCAGCAAAATAAGCAACAAAATATTTCCGATCAGGCGGCAGGGCCACAACCGGGGCAGGCTGATTCTTTTGTCAGCGGCGGAAACTGCCGGGGGAGAACCTGCCGCAGATGTTGGTGCCGCATTCATGTTTATTTTTCAATTCCCAATCGTTTGATTTCCCATTCAAGTGTTATAAATGTTTCCTGACGTACTTTCTGAATAATCATTTCACCCAAAGTTTCAATGTCTTTGGCTGTGGCATTGCCGGTGTTGATTAAAAAATTGCAGTGCTTTTCAGAAACTTTGGCGCCGCCGACGGACATTTCCGCACAACCGGATTTTTTGATCAGTTCCCAGGCTTTCAGCCCTTCGGGGTTTTTGAACGTTGAACCGGCCGTTTTCTGGTTATAAGGCTGCCTTTTCCGCCGGTACTGCCGGTGCTCTTCCAGTTTTCGGCTGATTTCTTCTTCGGTTGCGGGCTCGGTTTTAAACGTGATGGAGAGGATGATCCAGTCTTCTGGAAACATGCTGCTGCGGTAGGAAAGGCCTAAGTCTTTGGCGTTTACGGTCTGGATTTTGCCTTCGCCGTTTATGATTTCCGCCTGTAGCATGATATCGCTGACTTCCCGGCCGAAACAGCCGGCGTTGGTTTTGACAGAACCGCCGATAACGCCGGGGATGGAACATAGAAATTCAAGCCCGCCCAGTTTGTTGCGGAGCAGATATTTTTTCAGATCCATGTTGTGGAACCCGGCACCACAAGTAATTGATCCGTCGCCGACGGATATTTTTCTGAAATGCGGGCTGTTCAGTTTGATGACGACTCCGGGTACACCGCCGTCCCTGACCAGGAGGTTGGAACCGCTGCCGATTATACAGAGTGGTACGTTGTGTGGCTTGTTGCGCAGAAAATGAGCCAGATCTTCGGTGTCTTCGGGAATATACATGATTTCTGCATTGCCACCGACGCCAAACCAGGTATGGCGAGCCAGACTGATGTTTTGCAGGTAGTGGCCACGGACTTCTGGCAAAATTTTAATCAGCGGGTCTTGGGGCCGGATTTTAAAACGGAACATGCTATTTCTCTGACGGTTGTTTGGTTGCCGGAATGATGATTTTATTTTCAATGAGGTCGGCCAGGCGGACGGCTGCGTCCGTAATGGCAAATTTCTTTGAATTTTCTGACATGGTTTTCAGCATATCCGGGTTTTGCATAAAATCATTTAAAACCGCGGCAAGGATGGTTGGAGAAAAATCTTTCTGGGCAATGACCATACCGGCTTTTCCGTTTTTGATTTCGGCTGCGTTTGAGGTCTGATGGTCGTCGGCAGCGGTGGGCAGCGGCACCAGAACGGAGGGAATGCCGGCGGCAACAATTTCGCTGACGGAAGAGGCTCCGGCACGGGAAATGATGATATGCGAGGAGGCGTAAAGATCCGGCATATTTTCAAAAAAGTTTGAAATTTCTACCACGCATTTGCTCCCTTCATATGCCTTTTTGGTGTTTTCAATATCTTCCGAGCGGCATTGCTGGGTTATCTTAATCCGTTTTTGCTGTTTGGTATCGAGCAATTTGACTGCGGCTGGGATGATGTCGGCGAAAACTCTGGTTCCCTGCGAACCGCCCAATACCAGAATATTGAAAGGTAGCGTTTTTCCTGTTTTGGGACGAGGTGTGTCAAAAAGTTTGGCAATTGCTCTGCGGATGGGCATGCCAGTCTGAACGGTCTTGTGGCCAATGGGGGCGTATTTTGTTTTCTTGAAACTGGAGGCGACAACGGTGGCATAGCGGCCGAGAAAACGGTTGGTCCGGCTCATGACCGAATTCTGTTCATGGATAACGAGCTCGGTACCGAGCAGAATTGCGGCCATGGAACAGGGAAACGATGCATATCCCCCAAAACCGACAACGCAGGCGGGACGTTCTTTTAAGAGCAGGTACATACATTGTAGCACGCCGATTGCGGTTTTAAACAGACTTTTGATTTTGAACCATTTTGATTTGCCCATCACGGCACCGGCATAAACAGCATAATTAGGGATTTCCCCGAGTTTGCCACGATAGTTGTTTTGTCCGCGTTTGTCAGTTACGAGCATCAGCCGGTATTTGCGGAGGGTAAGTTCTTCTGCCAGCGCTTCCGCTGGGTAGACATGTCCCCCAGTGCCACCGGCTGTAAGAATGATCAGAGGTTTTTTATTTTTTTTCTTTCTAAATGTCATCTTTGTCCTCCGCGTGAACGTTTTTACGAGTGATGGCCAGAAGCATTCCCATTCCGACCGCGGTGGCGATCATGGAAGAGCCACCGTATGATATGAATGGCAGTGTCATCCCTTTGGTTGGCATCAGGTGCAGGGTTGAGGCCATGTTGATAATTGATTGTAAACCGAAAGAAGCTGCCAGTCCAGAGGCAGATAAAATAATGAACAAGTTGTTGTCTTTACAGGAAATAATCATGGAACGAATGACAATAATGGCATACATTGCAACAATGGTCAGGCAGAGGAAAATGCCGTATTCTTCGGCGGCAACCGCATAGATGAAGTCGGTATGAGCATCGGGAATGCTCGAGCGGATAATGCCTTCTCCGGGGCCACGGCCGAATAAGCTGCCACTTTGAAAGGCCTCAAGCGATTTTCTGACCTGATAGCTCAGCTCGCTGCCTGAGGCCAGAAACTGATGTATGCGAATTTGAAAATGGGGAAAAACAAAGTATGCTGCCACTGCTGCACCAAGTCCGAGGACACCGGCTACTCCGAGCAAAAGGAGCGGCATCCCGTTTAAGAAAAACTGAAACAGCCAGACAGCAGAGATAACCATGGTCATACCGATATCCGGCTGTTGGACGATTAAAAGGGTGGTAAAAAGAAACAGGGCTGTCGACAGCAAATTGCCGGGAAATTCCGGGTGGCGGCGTTCGCCGTCAAAAAGCCAAGCGGCTGTGACGATGAAAAAGGGTTTGACAAATTCCGATGGTTGCAGCGAAAAACCGAATATCATCAGCCAACGGGAGGCACCTTTGTTGGTCTCGCCGAACGGAAAAGTGCAAATGACCAGAGCAATGGCAACCAGATAGCCGATCAGAGAAAGCCGGCGGATGAACTTTAGCTGCTGGACGGAGAGGGCGATCATCACGGCAAAGGCCAAGGGGGCAAAAAACAGATGGCGCTTGATGAAGTGGTAACTGCCGAAACCTATTCTTTCGGCCACCGCAGGACTGGCGGAAAAAGTCAGGAGTATGCCGAGAATAATCAGGATGCAGATACAGGCCAGCAGTACTTTGTCTACGGTCCACCACCAGTTGGCTAGAAGGTTCCGGTTGTTATGCGAAAAGATCAGCACTGGCGTTTTCTCCTAAAACAGCAGAGAGGAAAGTCCGAGTAGAGCCACAATCAGAGCAATGATCCGGAGGCGAGCGACAACTGTCGTTTCTTTCCAGCCAAGCTGCTCAAAATGGTGGTGGATCGGCGCCATCAGAAAAACCCGTGTTTTGGTACGTTTGTACCAGAAAACCTGGATTATGACCGAGAGCGCTTCAAGGACAAAAACAAAACCGATGACAGCCAGCAGAATTTCGTGCTTGGTTATGACTGCAACCGTGCCAAGCAGGGCGCCCAAGGCAAGTGAACCAGTATCGCCCATAAAGACTTTTGCAGGTGAACTGTTGAACCACAAAAAGCCCAGACAGGCACCGACAGATGCCGTACAGATAACGGCAATTTCCCCGCTGCCGGGAATTGCCGGGGCAGAGAAGGTGGCTGTTTCGGGAAAACCGACGACAAAAGCAATGACGGAAAATGCGGCATATGCGCTCAGGCAGAGCCCGGCTGCCAGTCCGTCCAGTCCGTCACTTAAGTTGACGGCGTTGGAGGCACCGGCAATTACGATCATGGCAAAAGGAAGATAAAACCACCAGAGGCCGAAAGCATAATTCAGGTAAGGGAAATTGAGGCTGAAACGCATATTTTCCGGTGTATTGACTGTTATCAGCCAGACGATGGCCAGTGCCGTTGCAAACTGCAAAAACAGTTTCATTTTGGCGGTCATGGCGTCAGGGGTTTGTTTTTTGACCTTAACGTAGTCGTCGGCAAAACCTGCGGTGCCGTAAATGACAATAACGGCCAGGCAGAGCCAGACAAAAATGTTGTTCAGACTGCACCACAGCAGCGATGAAACAATAACAGCACCTAAAATCAGCAGGCCACCCATAGTTGGTGTTCCCTTTTTGGTCAGCAGATGGTTTTGCGGGCCGTTTTTGCGGATAGGTTGTCCCAGTCCCTGATGTGTGTGCAGAAAGGCGATAAACCTGTTTCCGCAGGCGAGAACGATGATAAAAGCGGTTAAGAAAGAGGCCAACATACGGATAAGCAGGATCTGATCAAATGAAAACAGGACAGCAAACATGACTCTTTTTCCCAAAGACAAAGTTTTCTTTATAAGATAGGTGCAATGTATAAAGATTTGATTAATACGCGGTAAGAAAATTTAGCAGGGAGCCTTGAACTGGCTTTGGTTTCCATTATTTATATTTTTGCTTATGGGTTAATTTGCAAAAAGGAAATCGGCTGATGAGCGAAAACGGCAAGGAAAAAGACAGAAATCTGTTTATTATTGCGGGTCTGGTTATTCTGGCGGTTGCGGTTTACCGGAGGCTGGAGCATTATAAAAAATGCAGGAAAAAACAGCCGATTGTAGGCAGTTGCCGAACCGTCAGTGTGCAGGTTTGCCGTGCAGGCGGATGTTGGTGATGGTCGGAATTTCATAATTGCGCCTGGTGTAGCCACGTTTTTCCATGCATTTTCTGTAACCACTCTGGTTAACATTCGAATCGTCGCGGAGATAATTGACAATCAGCGGTTGGGCGCCGGGGTAGGGAACATAAGTTGCCCAGATACCTTTTTCCGCATTCCAATCTGCCCGGACGGCTATTTTTTCTTCTTCTGTATAAAACATTGAGTGCCAGAGGGTGCGGATACGGGGCATCATGCTGAAAGCTTCTGCTTCAAGCATGCAGGCATTGTGGTCGCGGGCAAATTTTTCAACCCCGGTATTGTAGCGTTCCCAATGGTAAACCACAGCTCCGTCGCCGGAAGCACAAGCAGTGAGTAAAAAGAGGGCGGAAAATGAAAGTAGAAGTTTTTTCATGTTAAAAATCCAAATTGGCATAGTGTTTAGAGGGGAGAATTCCCTTGATTTTGTCCTTTAAAATGTCTTTAAAACTCGGACGGGATTTGATTTTTGAATACCAGAGTTTGGCATTTTTATATCCCTCCCATTGTATGTCTCCGAGGTAGTCTATAACCGAAAGTTGAGCCGCGGCGGCGATGTCGGCCAGAGAAAAGCTGTTTCCGGCCAGATAATTGCGGGATTCACACAGCCAGTCAATGTACTCCATGTGAAAATTGAGATTGTTTAGTGCCGTTTTCAGTATTTTTGAATCGGGAGCCTGGTTTTGGTTGAATCTTTTGTGTATTTTTTCCTTAATTAGCGGGCGACTGACTTCTTTGTCGAATTTGATATCAAACCATTCGGTTAAACGGCGGATTTCTGCCCTTTGCCTGGCATCGCCTCCAATCAGTTTGATTTCGTCGGTTTTAATTTCTTCCAAAAACTCGGTAATGGCATAATTGCCGGTTAAGACGTTGCCGTCAAAGATGAAAACAGGCAGTTCACCAGCGACATTTATTTTGTAGATTTCTGGAGAAAGATTCCAGGGATCTTCTTCTTTTAAGACAAAGAGCATGTGTTTTTCTGCCATCAACAGGCGGATTTTGCGCGATGCGGTGGATGCCGGATGATGTATCAGAAGAACCATTTATCAAAACCTTTGTTTGTTTTTTGTTAACCGGGTATAATTTAACAATTTGTTTATTTTAGGTCAAGAGTTTGCTTCAGTGGCTGCTTCTTTTCCGTTTTTTGCCGGTGTTGCCGGAGCCGGGGGTGTTTCCTTTTTGATGTATGTCGGCGGAACTGTGCCGGCATATTGGCTGATGACGCCGTTAACGATTTCCATCATATCATTTTTGATTTTTTCCCGGGTTTCCGGTTTTCCGAGCATAACGCTCAAGGTGTGGGACAGGTATTCCCGGTGAAAAGAGGCTTTGGAAATGCCGATGAACACGGGCATATTCCATATGCCCTGCCGGGAGAAAGCAACCTGATGGCGGATACCGAGTTTGGCTGTTTCTATTGTCCCGAAGTAGATGCCGGTGAGGATATAGTCTATCTCACCGCGAATCAGTTTTCCATACAGATCATGAGAATTGTTGACATATTCGATATTCAGACCGTTCAGTTTGTCTTTGACATAGTCGCTGAAACGCTCTTTTGTATGGATGGCGCCCTTTAAATTTTCCAAGTCGCCGACCGAGCGGACTTCTCCCATCCGGGAAGGAAGCATAACCAGATGAATGGGGTTGTCGATGGCAGCAGGGTAAATGTATTTGAGATCACCATAGAGGCTGGTTTCTGCATACATTCCGAGGACAACGTCAGCTTCTCCTTTGGCAACATCGCGGATGGTATCTTCATAATTTTTGCTGATGGGCATATAATCGAGAACATATTTTCCGTAATTGGAAAAGTATTCTATAAATGGTTTGAATACGCCGGAATATACATTGTTTTGATATTGGCCGAAAGGATAGTAGTCAAAAAAACCGACAACCTGCAATTTTTGCTGGGTGCGACTTTTTATTTTTTCAAACTCCACCTGAGCCGAGGCCGCAGAGGCAAATGCGAAAACAAAGAAAATCAGGAACAACAGCTTTTTCATCAGGAAGTCTTTCAGTGGTTGCGGTCGACAATATAAGAAGCCAGGTCTTGCAGGTTTTGTGCCCGGCTGCCAAAAAAGGCAATATCTTTCCGGGCGGCGGTTGTCAGTTCTCTGGCAATCTGCCGTGCTGTGTCTAAACCGTAGAGGCTGACAAATGTCATCTTATTTTGTTGTTCGTCTTTATGTAGCGTTTTCCCCATGGTGCGTTCGTCGCCGGTTAAATCCAGTATGTCGTCTGTGATCTGGAAGGCGATGCCGATCCGGCGGGCATAGCTAACCAGGGCCTGCAGTTCTTTTTCGTTGGCACCTCCGAGTACGGCTCCGGCTTCTACCGCATAACGCAGTAGTCGTCCGGTTTTCATTTCTTCAATATGTCTGATTGTTTCTTCTTTGTCTTCATGATTTATGGTATAGGCCGCGCCGATCAAATCGAGCATTTGGCCTGCTACCATACCATTAAATGCGCCTGCGGCGTTGGCCAGCATTTCGATCAGGTGGCAGCGGACAGCAGGATTGGCAACTGTTGCCGGGCGGCTCATGATTTCAAAAGCATAGGTAAGCAGGCCGTCGCCGGCGATGATGGCGGTAGCTTCGTCAAATTGTTTGTGGCAGGTTGGGAACCCGCGTCTGAGGTCGTCATTGTCCATGGCAGGCAGGTCGTCGTGAATAAGCGAATAGGTGTGCAGCATTTCAAGTGCCATTGCGGTATTGAGCGAGGCGTCAAAACCAACGTCGAAAAGGCCGGCCGTTTCGTAAACCAGAAATGGCCGTAAACGTTTGCCGCCGCGGGTGAGAGAATAGTGCATGGCTTCGCTTACGCGCTTTTCTTCCCCGGCGGGAAATGGGAAAAAGCGGTCAATTTCCCGGTTAAAGCGGGTAGCATATTGTTTCAGTATATCTTTGATATTGTTGGTTTCAGTCATCTGTTTTATCCAAAGGTGTGAGCGAAGGTATGCCGTCGGGGGTGATTTCTATTTTTTCGATTTTCATTCGTGCTTCCTGAAGTTTCTTTTCGCAAATGTTTTTCATTTTGATTGCTTCTTCATATGCGCTGACCGCATCGTCCAATTTGACCCGTCCGGCTTCCAGTTCGCGAACAAGGCTTTCCAGGCGGACGAGGGCTTTTTCAAAGCTCAGTTCGCCTTTTTCTTCCGACATTTTTTTGCTCCTTATTGTTAACAATAAATGATATTATTAGTTTAATTTTCAAATTTCAATACTAAATACACAGCATTATGGTTTTCTTTGCAAGCTGCTTGATATAAGGAGGAAAAGATATGGAAAATTAGGCTGTCATCCAAGAAGCCTGGTTGTTGAAAGTGCTGGGAAACAGAAAAGGCCAGCAATAAGTCGGCGATTTTGAGAAAATTATCAGCCTCGGACAATCAGCATTGTCCCGGCATCTGGCTGTTTTGTGCGTGGCCGGAAATGTGGCAACCAGACGGCAGGTGAGGGCTATCTATTATTCGGTTAAAAACGGCAATGCTGTGCGGTTGTTAAATATGCTTGATGATTTGTATGGTCGGTGCCTTTTTTGAAAATTAAAAAAAAAATACCTCCGGTCATCCGGGACTTATTGTAAAAAAAATCCCCTGATTTGTCCGGGGATTTTTTTATTGTTGGGTGTCTTCGCCCAATCCCAGCTTTTCGAGCATATTGTCGTTGATGTCTTCGCGCTGGGCCACAATCCATTCAGGGACGTTCGGTGCGGTGGGCAGTTTGGCCAGAGCCCGCATTTTGGGATCCAGGTACCAACGTGGGGAGTCCGCGATAATCGGGCGGTCTATGTAGCTTTGGTAAAGGACAACCTGTTTTAACATCGGCAAGCTCAGCAGCTGCGAAGTAGTGATAACCGATACCCCCTGAAGTTGGTAGCTGACATTCTTGGAGAACGGGTTGGCCTGTTTGGTGAAACCTTCCTGTTTGGAATAGGAGGTTGTTTGTATCGTTTTGTTGCCCACCATTTTGGAAAAGCGCTGCGCTGTTTGTTCGTTGTTTTGTGATAAAATGACTTTGCAGGCGGTGGTGGAAATAACCGTTTCCAGGTCGTCTTTCCCGTATTTGCCAGAAATCTGTCCCAGATCTTGGCCGATCAGCAGGTAGGCCACTTTTTGACCGCGACCTACGGCCGGGCCGTCAATAACCGCTTTCAGTTTTGGCATTTGCGGGAACTCGTCCAATACGAACAAGGTTGGGAATGGACCCATTTTGCCATCGGTAGCGTTAACGTAATTCGGTGGGTTGGAAATCAGGTATGAGGACATCAGCTCAATGAAAATGCCGCTAATAACGCCCAAAGCACGAGCATCGACCTGGTTAATCGAAAGATAAACGGAAATTGGTTTCCATTCTCCGGTGATCGGGTCTTTCATGCCACGCAGATCTTTGAATTGCAGATCCGAAAAGCTGGTGCGGGAAACCACGGCCGAGTTTTTGAATACGCCGATGCCAGCAAAGGCAGTCGACATAACCGAACCGCGCTCTTTATCCGGCATGTTGCTCAAAGACGAGAGTTCTGTGTAGGCGCGTTGTGAATAGCCGTATTTACGGGCTTCTTCAACAGCGGCATCCAAAAGGTCGCGCATGGGGTCGGCCATGGCTGCCATCTGATCACCTTCCGCCAGCCGGCGTTTGATTTCCTGCCCCTGTTTGATCTGGGCTTCGGTCAGCCACTCCATAACCATGGCGATACAAGCCTCGCGTCCGACCCATTTTTCCGGTAGCAGATCCCAGGTGCCGATGGCAACATAATTTTCGATTGTCAGATTGTTGTTGTGCAAGTCGTTGATGGCGCGCACGGCTGCCGGATTGTGCATTTTTATGTCTTCGTAGTATCCCTCCAGCACCTGCTTGTCCTCTTCGTCAAGCTTGCCTTCGTAGACGCGTCCGAGGAAGTAGTCGTTTGCACGGGCTTTTTCGCATTTGGAGGCGATAAAGTGGATAAAGCCGGTGAGTGCGGCACGACCGGTCTGCGACCAATGCGGGTCGGCGCCGCCTTTAGGGTCTTCAACCAGAATGTTGCACATGGAATCGATATACATATCACGGGCAGGTCCCTGGGCGGGCAGCGCTGTCGGCGATAGCGGGTTCCAGCTCGGATAATACAAGCCTTCCGCTGGGTTGTCTTCGGCACCCCAGTTGATGATAAACACCGGCCCTTCTTTGGCGCGAGCACCGGAGGTATTGTAGCACAGTTCCGGTTTGGGGTCGTTGATAACCAGACTCAGGCCTTTAGAATTGAATATGGTCGGAATAACCACGCCGGCGGTTTTACCGGTACCCGGAGGTGCGCAGCAGAGGGTGGACAGAGTTTCCGGCAATTTCAGGTAATAGCCCTTGAATTTGCCAATTACCATGCAGAAACCATCCAGAAGTTTCATTGCTTTGATGTCTTTCAGGGTGGCGATGCGTCCCGAGCCGTGGATGTTTGACTGGAAACGATAGGGGTTGGTTATCGCGCCCAAAATGAGCCCCAGTGGCAGAGTGATGATGGGCAGTATCGGTAGCCACAGCGAAAAGCTGAAAGGGCCGCGGTAGTTGCCAACCTGGCGCATCCAGTTCCAATAGCGGTCAAAGAGGTAGGCCGGGTTGCTAAAAATCATGCCCATAAACTTGCCGACATTGTCCATGGATTCTTTGGAAATGCCGTTGCCGATAATATAACCGAGCGGCATTGAGATAACAGC
>CAYXBH010000004.1:13853-15186 GCA_964463185.1 uncultured Azospirillum sp.
CCTCTGTCTATACGGGTAACATTAATATTCAGTTTATCCCAGATTTCAAACATATCTTCCGCATTAATTATATTGCCGATTTGCACAATGACATATGCGTCAACAATAAAATTCATTTCCGCATTGTCCAATTTATCAAGCAGAGCCTGTTTTGCCAAGTCTATTTTTCGTACGGGGGAAATCCGGTGGGAGCTTTCCGAAAACCACAGCGGTTCCTCGTCGTTAAAGCGTTCTTCGTCGGCCAGCCAGTCGCCCGGTTCCCGGTCAAGCAGGCACAGGCAGATGCGGTTGCCCGAGATGCCGACATAGTCTAAAACCGTATTTTTGATGGTTACGCGGTTGAGAACCTCGTAACCTTTTTGTTTGATGATGTCCATGCAGGAACCAGTTGGCTGGCGGGTGCCAATCTGGGTTGGTGCCGGCCGGTCTTTCCATGGTTCGTAGGGACGGTTGTCCCGATGTTCTTTTTCCCGATGTTCGTTTCTGTCAACCCGGTGTTCCGTGGTTTTGCCGCGAGTGCGTTCACGGTCGTCCCTTTTTTGTTCGTCCCGACGTTCACGGTGGTTGTCATCCTGATCACGGGAGCGTGAAGTTTCTTTTCTTTCCCGGCGCGGCGGGGTGTCGTAATCGTTATAGGAACTTTCTTCCGCCCGCTGTTTTTTGCCGGCAGCTCCGGTCTTGTTTTCGGCTTTGGGAGCATTAATTTCAAATGAATCGATGTCAAAGTCTAGATCGTCGAAATTATCGTCGAATTTAAACAGTGCATGTTCAAAGTTTTTGGGAGCGGGTTTGCTTTCTTCTGCCATGGCGGGTTTATTTTTAACCGATGCCGGCGGGACGACCAGATTGGGCGTAATGGTCGGTATGCTTATCGGTACGGATGTAAACTCGCTTTTTCCCGAATCAACTGCCCGGATGGCCCGCGGCCGGATTTCTTTGTATGATTTTTTCTTTTTAATCGGGGTTACACCGGTGTTGGTCGTAATGATTTTGACCGGCTTGTAAAAGAAGTTTTTCAATACCTTCCAGGGCAGGGTGAGGATAAAACAAAACAGTTTTCCCCAGGAAATCAGGCTTAAGGCAATCCAGCCGGTGAACCACAAAGGGATAAAGGAGATGATAATCAAAACAAAAGCCCATTCTTTGGGTTCGGAAATTACCCACGAATTGAGCCAGAGATCCCAGGCAATCTGCCAGTGTTCCATATTAAGGATATCAAAGTGCCAGTTGCGGAGCATGATAACCCTGATGCTTTCCATGAAGAAAACACTCCATAACAGGCCGACAATGATGATTCTGGTCAGTATCAGTAAGGGTTTCAATTAAATCTCCA
>CAYXBH010000004.1:15286-24058 GCA_964463185.1 uncultured Azospirillum sp.
CTGGCCGTCGGCGATTTTATATGTTGCTCGTATTTGCTTTGCAGCATTTCCATTTTGGAAGAAATATACTCGCGGGCAGGGGAGTGTCTTTGTTCTTCTTTCTGCTGGACAGCTGCCTCTTCACCCATTGTTCTTGTCTGTCTACTGCTTTCTTCCAGCCGGCGGTTGAATATTTCACCTTCCTGTCGGCGGGATGTTTTTTCTTCCCGGCGTTCTGTTTGAGCATCGTTTTCTGCTCTCTGGCGATCCCGTTCACTGGGTGCTTCTAAAGTTCTTTTTTGTTTTTCTACCGATTTGGTCAGATTTTCAAGAGACTTGTTTGGATGTTTGTTAATATTTTTGAGGCGAGACTGGGAAATGTTTTCCTCTGCCCGCAGGGAAGCCATTTGTGCCAGCTTATTATAATAGGTGATGCTGCCTTCTTTGGCCGGATGGTCTTTGTTCTGATTGACATAATTGGCTCGCTCGGTTTCAGTTGCCTGGTTTAAGCTTTGGCGCGCAGACAAAGTGGTGCTTTCAAAGACTTCTTTCATGTCTTTGTTTTTCAATTCGCCTCCTTTTCTTGCTGCGGTATCAAGAATCTGGGCTTCGGCCATATTGATGGCAGTCTGATCAACCAATGTATCAAAGTGGATTTTTCTTGCTTCTTTCTGGTAAAAGCTTTTGCCTGTTTGTACCAGTTTTTTTTTGGCGTCGGTTACTTCTTTTTGCTGTTCGCGAGCCAGTTGGTAGGTTTCTTTTTGCGAATCGTTGTTTTTTAATTCTTTCATTTTCTTTTTGATCAGAGAGGGGTTTTCCTTAATCTCTTCCCTGCTCAAGCCGAGAGTGGTATACAAATTGTCCTGTTTTTCTTTGTATGTGATTGATTTTTGAACGATTTCCTTGATTTGTGGATTATCGGCAGCCTCTTCTGCCTTAACTCCCATATATTGCGTAAGCGCCAGCAGGTCGGTTGCGGAACTTCCGGCCATTTTGCCGTCGCCGATGGCTGTTGCCATTTCCTGTGCTTTTTTTATGCGTGCCATGTCTCTTTTTTTGATTTCTTCGCTGGAGCCGTCTCTTAAACTGCTGATTTTTTGCTTGATTTTATAGGCGTCACTGTTAAGGAAATCCTTTTTCTCTTGTTTCTTTTTGTCCCTGTCCATCAGGATTCTGCGTTGCATTTTATAATATGCCGTTCCGCAGGCATTTTCTATCTTGTCGCCGATCCAGCATCCGCCCGCAATCAGCCATTTGTTGTACATATAGGAGATGATGTCTTCTTCGGAAAATTTGTTATTGCCGTCATCGTTCTCTTTGATGTCGTCATCTTTTTTTTCTTGGGTAATGCCCTGGGCATCATTATCGTACTGTTTTTTCAACTGGTTTAATTCACTGGCTTCGTCAATGGTCAGCAGTCCTCTTTTTTCCTTTTCCGATAACAGAAGGATTTTTTTACGTATGTCTTCATTGACGGTTACGGAGCGTTTGATGCCGTTATTGTTTTTGGTGGTGTTCGGCTGCAATGTGGCTCGGGGTGCTTCCTGTGCAGGTTGCGATGCGGCCGAGGTGGGTGTATTATTGTTTTCTTCTGCCATTGTCGTGATCCTTTAAAAGTGATGATCCAGCTTTTTGTTTAAAGAATAGCATTATTTTTTTGTTTTGTCTATATTTTTATATATTGACAATTGTTTTATACTTTAAGTCTTTTTAGAAAACTCCCGATTTTCCGGTTATAAACCAAGCCATCGCGGGGAGACGGTTTGATTAAACCGAAAAACCTCGGCTTAATTTTGTCAATTTCAATTGGGGCAAAAATTGCGGGATTGGTGGTCAGTGCTTTAAATGAACCTTCGGGATCTTTGGAAGCCGTTTTGAAATAGCCGTTTACCAAGCGTTCCGCATTAATTGGAAATTTTTTCTTTTCAATAGCCTTGATGTATTTGCGGGCCCGTTCTCCGCGTTTTTTGTGTTCGGCGATGATTTCCTCTTCGATTTTTTTATGCTCGTATTCCAGTAGTCTTTTTTCGTAAGATATTTCGCAGCCTTCGATTTCAAACAAAATCTCGACATAAGACACAATGGCCATCTGCAGGTTTTCATCGGTATGCTGTTCGGCAAAATCAAGCAGTTCTTCGTCGGAAGCGTTGGGTTTGATTTTGACGATGTCGTCGGGGAAAACTTCAAACATGGTATCCCAGCCCTGAAGGACGTCGATGCTGATCAGATTGCCGAGGCTCGGTGTGTAGCGGGGGTATAAAACCTGAGCCTTGATGTGAAAGACGGGTGCTGACAGGTTATGAGAATCGGCAATGACCTGAATTGAATCCACATAATTGCGATAAGCAGTGTAGAGTTTTTGTTCGGCCTGCTCAAGAGAATCGGCAACTTCTTCGTCGCTGGCGTTTTTTTCGATAGGCTGAGGTTCCGGCTCTTCCAACATGATCCGGGTGTTGTTTTTTTCTTCTTCGATGTTTTGCAGTTCGGACTGAATAAAATTGTCGAGTAATGCATTAAATTCGTCATCTTCTTCGGCCGGGAAAGTGGCTTTCCCCTCGGGAACGTCTTCAGTCAGTTTTTTTATAATGTCTTCGGAATTGTTGCTCATTTTTACCTCAATTTATGTTGATGGTGGAAATTGTCTGGGATGTTTCCATGTCAAAAATGATGATGCGGTCCGGACGGCCGCCGCCTTTGACCAGCAGATACAGATTGTTCCCTTCTGCCACTGTTTGTTCGATCCGGGTGCCCTGCGGTTCGTCGAGGGTGACCGTTGTTTCTTTCGGTGTGGCGGAAATTCGTTTCAGTCCGCCGGCAAGCTGAAACACCAGGACAGCAATGCCCGAGGTCAGCAGAAAAGTCATGATAAAAACAATAGCTTTCAGAATTTTAAGTTTTAGCATAAACTTAAGCCCTTGCAATTTAACAAATAATCTGTATACATCAGAACATTATATAACATAAATTTTATTTCGCAAATATGAATATGGAAGACAACAGCATATTTTTTACGCCACTGGTTGGGGATGACCAGGCGGGAATGCGGCTAGATGTTTTTTTGAAAAAATCGGTTTCCGGCGTTTCTCGCGCGCGGCTGCAAAAGCTGATTGCCGCCGGTTATGTCAGCAGGGATGACGATATTGTTACCGACAAGGACTTCAAAGTGCAAGTGGGCGACAGTTATGCCGTTTTTGTGCCACCGGCGGAAGAAGCTGAACCAGTAGCGGAAAATATTGCGCTGGATGTTGTGTTTGAGGACGACGATCTGATAGTTGTCAACAAGCCGGCTGGAATGACCGTTCATCCGGCGCCGGGCGCTTATCACGGTACGTTGGTTAATGCGCTGCTTTATCATTGCCGGGATAATCTTTCCGGGGTCGGTGGGGTGAAACGGCCGGGAATTGTCCACCGTATCGACAAAGATACCAGTGGGCTTTTGGTGGCAGCCAAAAATGATTTTACTCATCAGGGACTGGCGGCGCAGTTTTTTGAACACAGCATCGAACGTACATATCATGCCGTTGTTTACGGCCGGCCGGAACCGACCGTTGGAATGATTGATAAAAATATTGCCCGCAGCCGGTTTGACCGGAAAAAAATGGCGGCGGTGGAAATCGGCGGCAAGCGCGCGGTTACGCATTATCATTGCCTGAAAAGTTTTAACGGTGCTGTTAGCCTGGTCAAATGTAATCTTGAAACCGGGCGTACCCATCAGATCAGGGTGCATATGTCTTCTATCGGCTGCAATCTGGTCGGCGATCGTGTTTATGTCAAGGCAGGCAAAAGCCGGTTGGCTGGTCTGCCGGTGGAAACAAAGGAGTTTGTTAATGCTTTTCCGCGGCAGGCGCTGCATGCGGCTTCGCTTGGTTTTATCCATCCACGGATGGGAAAATTTATACAGTTTTCTGCTGATTTTCCCAGTGATATGCGCTTGCTTTTAGATACCTGTTTACTAAATTTAGATACTTTTCCGGAATAAAAATGCAAGGTAAAACTTTTACCTGTCGGCCGTTTGACTCTATTTGGCAAAAGTTCTGTTTTTTCATGAGAAGGCAATGGATAACCAGATTTCTTTTGATGATCTGGATTTTTTGCCGGAAGTCAATTTGTCGAAGTATTTTATGCCCTGAGGTGGATGCGGGTTGCGATGCAGAAGTATGTGTTCAATTCTTGGTCGCCGATAAAAATCGGTATGACTGCTGCCCAGGAGAAACTCTTTTTCAATCTGCGCAAGGTTAAGAACCGGTTCAATCTGATTGACGACCGGGAAATGTCGCAGGAGATTACCAGTATTATCGTCAGTTCTTTATATCAGTGTACAGGAAATTTCTGATATGAAAACCCGTATTAAGGCGCATGACGGTTTGTTTAATGTGCAGGGTGACATCTTTTCGGAAAATGGTTTCGAATTGCTGATTTTATTACTGAATTCAATCTGTAAAATCAGAAAAATGGTTGAAGTTTTGCAGTAAACGTGCCATAAATGTGTAAACAAAATGTATTCAGAGGTTAAAAAATGACAGCACAGAAAAGCAATCAGAAAGGGCAAGCCGCAAGCTGCCGTTTCAGTTATACAAAACCGGACGATTTTCCCAGTTGTATGTTTGACGAACAGACGGGCCTGCCGAGTTTTAATCTGTTTGAAGATCGTTTGCAGACAGCATTGGTGAACGAGAGGGTGAAAAATCAGAGGTTCCGGCGTTTGAAAATTGCAGTGGTCGGTATTATGATCAAAAATCTGTCTTCTTTTCCGGAGGGAAAAGAACGGGAAGCCATGCTTAAGCAGACAGCGGGGCGTTTGTTTTGTTCTTTGCCGCAAAATTATACAGTTGCCCGCGGTATCAATTATCCGTTTTGGATTATGATGCCTTATC
Organism: uncultured Azospirillum sp.; assembly: GCA_964463185.1. Lineage (GTDB taxonomy): Bacteria > Pseudomonadota > Alphaproteobacteria > RF32 > CAG-239 > JAFUYI01. The sequence continues at coordinate 20,140 of CAYXBH010000004.1, forward strand.
TTGAAAGCAAGGAGGACGGCTGGGTAACGATTGAAAAAGTGAAAGCTCTGCTGGCTCAGCCAGTGAAAACGGATAACGGAGAATACTGTTTGGACTGCCGGATTGGCGTGGTTTTGTTTGAGCACGATCCTGAAGACAGCGTTTCTACATTGGTAGGAAAAGCAATCTATGCTTTGAAGAAAGCGGAGGAAACAGACAAAGGCGTGGTTTATTTTTCCGATTTGGTTTAATCGTTAAGCAGAGGTTCTGCCTGGCGGAGGATTTTTTCGGCGGCTTGCGAATAGCCGCCTTTTTCGTTATGAACGATCAAGCCCGGCATAATTCGGGCAGGAGCTTTGGAATTTTTGCGGGCGCGTATCAGCACCCGTTTGGCCGGTTGTCCCGCTTTGGAATAGAGGGGGACAATGGAGATGTTGCCGGTTTTGCCGTGCAGGCAAAACAGAATATTATCGATGGCCTCTGCCCGATTGATGATGTAAAAATATCCCTGCGGGCGGATTTTTTTCAGGCAAAAGTCGATCCAGGAGGGGAGGTCAAACTGTTTGAAATTGTGTGCGGTGGCTTTGCTCGGGTTGGGTGAGGGCATCTCTCCCCTGCTGTAGGGTGGGTTGGTGATGACATGATGAAAACTGCCGTTTTCGATTTCTGGCAGTGGGTTGCGGATATCACAGTTGAGATAGCAGAGGTTTGTAAAGCCGTTGGCGTCGGCGCTCAGGTTTGATAATTCCGCCAGGCGCGGCTGTAGCTCAAGGCCGGTGATTTGACAGTTGGGAAAACGATGAGCCAGGCAAAGGGAAACGGCGCCGGTGCCCGAGCCGACGTCGAGAATCCGTTCGCCGGGAGCAGCGCGGCCGACAAGCGCAGATAAAAAAACAGCGTCGACCGAGGCGCGGTAGTCGTCATCGGATTGAAAGATCTTTACTTTTTTATCCAGCAGATAATCTTCGTTGTAGCTCGGCATATGTTCCTCTGAAAAAATTCTATTTACTGGTGGCAGATGGCTTCAACGAACGGATGACACTGGCAGCAATGTTTAAACTCTGGGTGTTGTTGATGCGGTCTTTTTTCAGATTGAGTCGGTGAAGACAGGTGTTGAGTACTTCAAGCGCGGCAGTCCATTCGTCAGTGGCCAGAGTGCCGTTTTCCTGCCGGCTGTAAATTTCGTTCAGCATGCAGGAATTGAGCCGGCCGCTTTCCGTTTGTGGGGTTTTGTCTGTCGGTGCCGAGGCGCATCCGGCAGCCAGAAGGACAAAAACGGCAGCGACGATAAATCTGTTCATTGTTTTCTCCTTGAATTTAAATAATTATTTTGAATTTAGAAGAAATTCGCAAAGATTAGGTTAATAAACAAAAATATCTTTAGAATTATCATTTTTTGATGGATTTTTGCATTCTTCCGTGCTATACGATGGGCAGAAAATTTTTTCTAACATGTTAACATTAACAAGGAAGTAAAATGTCAGAAGTGAAAATGAAAATGATGGACGGTAATGAGGCTGCGGCTTCGGTTGCCCATCGTATGAACGAAGTCTGCGTCATTTACCCGATTACCCCGTCTTCGCCGATGGGTGAATGGGCCGACGCATGGTCTGCTGCCAAGCAGAAAAATCTATGGGGTGTTGTGCCCGAAGTTCAGGAAATGCAGTCGGAAGCCGGTGCTGCCGGTGCCTGCCACGGTTCTATCCAGGCCGGTGCACTGACCACTACCTTTACCGCATCCCAGGGGCTGCTCCTGATGATCCCGAATATGTACAAAATCGCCGGCGAATTGTCGCCGTTTGTTATGCATGTGGCTGCCCGTTCGCTGGCTTATCATGCCCTGTCGATTTTCGGTGATCACACCGATGTTATGAGTTGCCGTCAGACTGGCTTTGCCATGCTGGCCTCCAATTCGGTTCAGGAAGCGCACGATATGGCTGCCATTGCCCAGACTTCGACTTTGCGTTCGCGGGTTCCGTTTATGCATTTCTTTGACGGCTTCCGCACTTCCCACGAAATCAAAAAAATCAAAGTTTTGTCCGATGACGATCTGAGAGCTATGCTCGAAGGCGTTGATTATTCGTTTAACGTCAAACACGCTCTGCGTCCGGAAAATCCGGTTATTCGTGGTACTGCCCAGAACCCGGATGTTTTCTTCCAGGGGCGTGAAGCCTGCAACCCTTACTATGCTAAAGTTGAGGGGATTGTTCAGGAAGAAATGGACAAGTTTGCCAAGATTTCTGGCCGTCAGTATCATGTTGTCGATTATGTGGGCGCGGCGGATGCCGAGCAGGTTATTGTGATTATGGGTTCGGGTGCTGAAACGGTTGAAGAAACAATCAATTACCTGAATGCCCAGGGCGCCAAACTGGGTGTTATGAAAGTTCACCTGTATCGTCCTTTCCCGGAAAAATCGTTCCTGAAAGCTTTGCCGAAGTCGGTTAAAGTTGTTTCCGTACTCGACCGTACTAAAGAATCTGGCTCGATCGGTGAACCCCTGTATCTGGATGTTGTTGCTACGTTGACCCAGGCTTTTGCTAATGGCAGCATTGCCTCTATGCCGAAAATTTTTGGTGGCCGCTACGGTCTGTCTTCCAAAGAATTTACCCCGGGTATGGTTAAGGCTGTATTTGACAACGGTTTTTCCGCCCAGCCGATTAACGGTTTCTCGGTTGGCGTTAATGATGACGTAACCCACAAATCGCTGGCCTTTGATGACTCGATCGACACCGAACCGAAAGATGTTGTCCGTGCCGTATTCTACGGTCTGGGTGCAGACGGTACGGTCGGCGCAAACAAGAACTCGATCAAGATCATTGCTGAAGATGCTGGCAAATACGGTCAGGGCTATTTCGTTTATGATTCCCGCAAATCTGGTTCGATGACGACTTCGCACCTGCGTTTTTCGGATAATCCGATTAAGTCGGCTTATCTGATCAACAAAGCTGATTTTGTAGCCTGTCACCAGTTCCCGTTTATGAACAAAGTGGACATCTTAAAAATTGCCAAACCGGGTGCGACTTTCCTTTTGAACGCTCCGTATGATGCTTCGGAAGTATGGAATCACCTGCCGATTGAAGTTCAGGAAGAAATTATTGCCAAAAAGCTTAATTTCTACAGCATCAACGCGGTTGAAGTTGCCCGTGAAACCGGTATGGGACAGCGTATTAACACGGTTATGCAGACCTGTTTCTTCGCCATTTCCAACATTTTGCCGAAAGATGAGGCGATTGTCCAAATTAAGAACGCCATTAAGAAGACTTACAGCAAGAAGGGCGACGCTATTGTGCAGAAGAACTTTGCCGCCGTTGATGCTTCGCTCGCTCACCTGCACAAGGTAGAATATCCGTCTTCGGTTACCTCGACGTTCCATCGTCAGGCTCCGGTTCCGGCCAATGCTCCGGAATTTGTCAAGAAACTGACGGCTGAGCTGATTGCCGATCGTGGTAACGAGCTGCCGGTTTCTGCTTTTGCCGAAGTTGCCGATGGCACCTGGCCGACCGGTACGACACAGTATGAAAAACGCTGCATTGCGACCGAAATTCCGGTTTGGGATGCCGATGCCTGTATTCAGTGCGGCAAATGCTCTCTCGTTTGTCCGCACGGCGTTATCCGTATGAAGATTGCCTCCGAAGAAGAGCTGAAAAACGCTCCGGCCGGATTTAAGTCTGCCGCTTACAAAGGCAAAGAATTTGCCGGCAAACAGTTTATCTGGCAGATGTCGCCGGAAGACTGTACCGGATGCGGTATCTGTGTTTCCGCCTGTCCGGTGAAAAACAAGGCTGATCCGAGTAAAAAGGCGATCAATATGGATCATATCGAAAAACATCTGGAAGAACAGGTTGCCTGCTGGAACTTCTTTGAAACCTTGCCTTATGTAAAACGCACGGAAGTTGCAAAGAATCTGCCGAAGACCACCCAGATGATTCAGCCGCTGTTT
>CAYXBH010000005.1:0-19099 GCA_964463185.1 uncultured Azospirillum sp.
ATTTCCGTTGCAATCAGAGTATCACCTTTTTTCAGACGTTTTAATACTCTGTTTAACTTTCTGTCCTGTAGTTTTTTACGAGATGAAATCACTTCTTCTGCCCATTTATCAATAACAATATTATTCCGTTCAGCAAAGAGCTCTATTTCATGGCGCTGATTGGCGCAGGTTTGATGCTCTGTGCTCACTCTGATGTATCCATAAATCATTTTATTATTCCTTTAAATTTTTAATCGAAAGAGTTTTTGATATATCTCTTCGCAATTCTTGACTAATAAAAAGAGAGGCAGAGGCTGTTCGAGGACTTTTGTATCTTTATGGTTGAAGAAGCGAATTTTCATCCTCTATGATAGAGGCATATGGATGGATATCGCCAAAAGATTTGCATTTATCCAACGGCGGATAATGTAAGGCATCTAAAAAATCCAGTGTAATAGCAAAATCCATGTAGTACATACAATATGCTAACTTCTGAACCGCCGTAATATTCCGCCATTTGGAAATAACTGATGAGCTTTATTATTAACTAAAGAGATAAATACTTTGTAACTCAAGCGATAAAGCGACTATAACAACATTTTTCCTTTTTTGCAAAGAAGTCATTTTTTCCAAAGAAGGCTGTTTGATATTTTTTAAGAAGTATATGTTCTTGCGTTCTTGAGAGATAGACTTTTTCGGTAATTTTTGATTTTTACCAAACCTAAACATATAAAAAACAATTGTTTTTGCGAAATATGCCCGTCGCATAAGTCAGCTGGTGTTTTTTCTTTATCTTTTACTGGAACTTTTTACACCTCCGCCTGTCTGCTTTTCGATAAAAAGAAATTGCAAATTAACAAAAAAATTACTAATTGACATATATCATCTTGCACCAGGAATAACTATGGAGAAAATAATGAGTAAAGCAGATAAAGGGGTACAGGTTTCTCCGGAAAAAACGGAAGAAACCGTAAACACCGTAGACGCCTTGAACAAGCTGATTGCCAGAGTGCGCCGTGCGCAGAAAGAATATGCGACTTTTTCCCAAGAAAAAGTGAACGCCATTTTTCAGGCCGCCGCGGCTGCTGCCGACAAGGCTCGGATTCCACTGGCCAAAATGGCAGTGGAAGATACGGGCATGGGGGTAGTGGAAGACAAAATCATTAAAAACCACTTTGCCTCCGAATACATCTATAACAAATTCAAAAACGAAAAAACCTGCGGTGTCATCAAAACAGATCGCACCAACGGCATCAAGATCGTGGCCGAACCTCTGGGCGTAATCGCTGGTATCATTCCGACCACCAATCCGACCTCGACTGCGATCTTCAAATCGCTGATCTGCCTGAAGACCCGCAATGCCATTATCTTTTCGCCACATCCGCGAGCAAAAAAATCAACCATTGCCGCTGCCCGTCTGGTACGCGATGCCGCGGTTGCTGCCGGTGCGCCAAAAGATATTATCGCCTGGATTGACGAACCGACTTTGGAACTTTCCAATCTGTTGATGACTCATCCGCTGGTTGACAGCATTTTGGCTACTGGTGGTCCCGGTATGGTCAAGGCTGCATATTCGAGCGGCAAACCGGCTTTAGGAGTCGGTGCGGGCAACACACCGGCAGTGATTGACGAAACTGCGGATGTCGAAATGGCAGTTTCCTACATCCTGATGTCCAAAACTTTTGACAATGGTATGATCTGCGCTTCCGAACAGTCGGTTGTTGCGGTTAACGATGTATACGAACAGGTAAAAAAAGAATTTGTTTACCGCGGTGCTTACCTTCTGAATAAGGAAGAAACGGAAAAACTCGGCAAAATCATTCTTAATGAAAAAATGTCGGTTAATCCGGCGATTGTCGGCCAGTCGGCCGCAGTCATTGCCAAACTGGCCGGTTTTGAAGTACCTCCACATGCTAAAATTTTGTTGGCAGAGCAGACCTCAACCGATATCAAAAACCCGTTTGCACACGAAAAACTGTCACCGGTTCTCTCGCTTTATAAAGCAGATGATTTTGAGCAGGCGACAGAAATTGCCATGGAACTGGTGCATCTGGGCGGTATGGGACACACGTCCGTCCTTTATACTGACAGCCGTTCGCAGAAACGTATTGACTACTTTGCCACCAAGCTGCCGACTGGCCGTTTGCTGGTAAACTCCCCATCTTCCCAAGGAGGCATCGGCGATTTGTTCAATTTTAAACTGGAGCCTTCTTTGACACTCGGCTGCGGTTCGTGGGGGGGCAACTCCGTCAGCGAAAACGTCGGTGTCAAACATCTGTTGAACTATAAAACCGTTGCCGAAAGGAGAGAAAATATGCTTTGGTTCAGAGTTCCCCCAAAAATTTATTTCAAACGCGGTGCGGTAGACCAAGCACTGCGTGAGTTGGAGGGGAAAAAACGTGCCTTTATTGTAACCGATCGTTTCCTGTTTGATTCCGGGATGGTCAACAATATCACCAATGTGTTGGAAGATATGGATATGGACTATCAGATCTTCTTTGATGTCAAGCCAGATCCGACTCTGTCAACCATTGAAGAAGCTTTGATGATGGTTCGTCCCTATCAGCCCGATGTTATCATCGCCCTGGGCGGCGGCTCGCCGATGGACGCAGCTAAAATCATCTGGTTGATGTACGAGCATCCGGAAGTCAACTTTGCCGATATCTCCATGCGTTTTATGGATATCCGCAAACGCATCTGCGCCATTCCGGAACTCGGCAAAAAAGCAACTTTGGTTGCGATTCCAACCACTTCCGGTACAGGTTCGGAAGTAACGCCGTTTGCCATCATTACCGATGACAAAACGCACGTTAAATATGCAATTGCCGACTATGCGCTAACACCAAATATGGCGATTGTCGACGCCAACTTTGTTGACCACCAGCCCAAAGGCCTGACTGCAGCCTCCGGTTTTGATGCGCTTGTTCACGCGGTTGAAGCTTATGTTTCCGTCATGGCGACCAACTTCACCAACTCTGCAGCGCTCGAGGCGATTAAGCAGGTATTCCGCTATTTGCCGCGTGCTTACAAAAACGGAGCAGACGATCCGATTGCGCGTGAAAAAATGCACCACGCGGCAACCATCGCCGGCATGGCCTTTGCTAACTCGTTTTTGGGGTTGTGCCACTCAATGGCGCACAAACTGGGTGGCGCTTTTAATATTCCGCACGGTATTGCCAACGCGCTTCTGTTTAACCAGGTGATCCGCTACAATGCCACTGACTGCCCGCGCAAACAGGCAATTTTTCCGCAGTATAAGTTTCCAAACGCCAAACAGCGCTACGGACAGATTGCCAACAACCTGAAACTTGGTGGCAAAGACGATGACGAAAAGCTGGAACTATTACTTTCCGCCATTTCCAAGTTGAAAAACGATATCGAAATTCCACATTCCATTCGCGAATGGGGGATAAAGGAAAAAGATTTCTATGCTCAGCTTGACGATATTGTCGAAAAGGCGTTTGACGATCAGTGCACCGGGGCCAATCCGGTTTATCCGCTGATGGAGGATATTCGCCGGATTTATATTGCCGCTTATAACGGCGAAGATTACCGCCCGGAAGAAAAATAACCAGTCGTCAGTCTTAAAAAAAAACAGGAAAGCCCCGCTATTAAAGCGGGGCTTTCTTTTTCATAAGCCGGAAGTTTTTTTCATACAGGCAAAAAATTCTTGCCAAGGGATGTTTTTTTGTTTAACATCCCTTTGTGCCTGAGAAGGCCCGGGAGCCGTCGAAAGCTCTTTCGTGTATGTGCGGTGCATAATAGCATCGTTAAATTTCGTGCATATATATTATGCACCGTTTTTGTATCCCTGGTAAAAGGCCGGGGAGCTTTTAACAGATGTCCAAGGCCTTAGGGCCGAAAAGTTAAAAGGGTCATCTCACATACATGATTTTCGAACTCCCCGACCACCTTCGCAGGTGGTTTTTTATTTTATATCACAACGAGGGAAGTAACCTATGCCAACAATTAGCGTCATCATACCTGTTTACAATGCGTCAAAAACTTTGGATAAATGTCTAGAAAGCGTTGTCAGACAAACTTTTAAGGATTTGGAAATTATCTGCGTCGACGACGGTTCAACCGACGACAGCGCTGAAAAACTGGCAGGCTGGCAGCAAAAAGACGACCGGATAAAAGTTCTACGGCAGGAAAACAAAGGTGGCGGAATAGCCAGAAACAAAGGACTGAAACAGGCCACCGGCGAATATGTTCATTTCTTGGACAGCGATGACAGTCTGCAGCTGAAAGCCTATAAGTATATGTATGATAAAATCCATAATACCAAAGCAGACGTATGCTTTTGCCAATATTATTACATTGACGCCATAACCGGAAAAAAGTCAAAATCAAATATTTTTTACCGCTGCCCGGAAATTGCTTTGGAAGAAAGTTTTTGGATTAAAGGTAACGAAAATGTTTTTTTCTACATCAGTATCGTTCCCTGGAATAAACTTTACCGGCGGGCGTTTCTGCTAAAAGGGAAGGGAATTTGGTTTGAGGAGGTCAAAAGCGCTAACGACCGTTTATTCTATTTCCGTCTGTTGGCCGCTGATCCCGTCATTTGTTTTGTCGATCGTCCCCTTGTTAACTATATGGTAAATCATAATCCTTCAAGCCTCTCTAACCTGCAGACTGTGCAGACATGGAATGACCGTCTGCGTACTTTTGCCGGTATTGTCAGCCTGTTTAATGATGAAAATTTGCGCCGTATAGCTGTCGATGTTTGTTTTTGTGATTTATATAATTTATATGTCAAAAAACTTTCTGCGCTGACCCCAGCAATAAAAAATGAAGTATGCAAATTTTTGAAACAAAACAATATCGAGGAGAAAGATATTCTGTCCGTAGAAAAACGCAGCTTTTACCGTCTGCTGGTAAACTGTCAGCCGACAATTCCGGTTGTTTTCTCTTCAAATAACAATTATCTCCCTTATCTGGCGGTAACTCTGGAATCTATGCTTGCCAACGCGGATAAAAACTGTTTTTACGATATTTTTATTTTTTACGATGCAGTTTCCTATGAACTGAAAGAATTGCTGGCAGAAGAGATGGAAAAATATCCGAATACCTCGGTAACGTTCGTTAATGTCAACCGCTATATCGACAACAAAATACTATATTCTCGTGCCCATTATTCCAAAGAAATGTATTATCGACTGCTGATACCGGAATTGCTGGCTCATTACCCCAAAGCGCTGTATCTTGACTGCGACCTGCTGGTTGAAGGCGATATCAGCAGACTGTATGAACAGGATATTGCGGGCTGCTTGCTGGCCGCTGTCAGAAATTACACCAATCTGCCGATGGCAAAATACGTTGCAAATGTCTTAAAACTGGAAACAAAAGATTATTTCAATTCCGGTGTTTTGCTGTTTAATTTAGAAGAATGCCGCCGTTTCAGCCTGAAAGAAAAATGTCTTGATACGTTGCAGAATTTTGCTCAGCTGGTATGCCCAGATCAGGATCTACTCAATCTTTGTTGCCGCAGCAAAGTGTTTTTTCTTGATATGAGCTGGAATGTGATGTGGCATCATTTGCTGCGTCCCTTTGTTCATAAGATAAACCTGTCTCCGGAGCAGGCCGCGGAATATGAAAAGGCCGTACGTTTCCCTCAGATTATTCATTATACCACGGGTTACAAACCATGGAATTATCAGGAGAACATTCTGGCTGACAGGTGGTGGCGTTATGCCATTCAATCTCCTTTTTATCATGGCATTGTTTATAAATATATGTCGCAACATATTGACGGTAAAATGAGAGAGATTATGGAAGTGTTGAAACTGCCCGTCTTAAAAAAACGTTACTTCCGCCTGTGGCTTGCTTCAAAGCTCACGTTCGGTAAAAAAAGGAAACAACTGAAAAAGAAAAGGAAAGAGCTGAAAATGCAAATAAAATCAATCAGAAGAGTTCTCAAAAGATAACAAAAAACCGGGAATGACATTCCCGGTTTTTTGTGGCTGTGCAGTTCAGGCTTTTTCCGCTTTCAGGATAACGCCCTCGACAACACCGAGGATTTTGACTTTATCGCCTTTTTTGAGACCGTCTTCACATTCGACAATCCAGACACTGTCGCCAATTTTGGCCTTTGCCCGGCCATCAGCGGTATCTTCTGCCAGCACAAATGTTTTGCCGACCAGGGCACCGGCCGGATCATTTAAGTATTTGTATTCAGCCACGGGCTCTTTCTTTTTAATTTTGCCGTAAACAAACCATCCGGTAAGCAGAAACAGTGCCGAAAAACCGGAAAAAACAAGAGCCTGTTCAATCAGCGTCAGCTCGTAAAAGACGGCCAACACCCCCGAGGCAAAGGCCGCCAGGCCGAACCATATGATAAAAACGCCGGGAACAAACAGCTCCAGGAGCACCAATGCAAGCCCGAGCGTAAACCATTCCATGTAGCTCATTATTTTTCTCCTTTTGCCTTTTTGCCAGCCGGAACAGACTGATCATGCAAAACCTCTTTGGCAATTTCGGCAATACCGGCGATTGAGCTCATCACATTGGCGGTGTCCATCGGCAGCATCAAAAGCTTTTGGTTGGGCGACGTAACAATCCCCTGCAGCGCATCGATATATTTCTGTCCGAGGAAATAATTGAGCGACTGTGGACTGCCACCGGCAATAGCGTCCGATACCGTTTTGGCGGCGTTGGCTTCGGCCAAAGCCAGACGCTCGCGGGCCTCTGCCTCGCGGAAAGCTGCTTCTTTGCTAGCTTCTGCCGCCAAAATTGCCGATTGTTTATTGGCCTCTGCAGCAAGAATAACCGCCTGTTTTTCGCCTTCGGCTTTCAAAATTTCCGATTGGCGGATACCTTCGGCGTCAAGAATGTTGGCGCGTTTTTCACGTTCTGCTTTCATCTGGCGGGCCATGGCGTTGATAAGGTCAACCGGCGGAGTAATGTCTTTAATCTCTACGCGGGTAACTTTAACCCCCCATGGAATGGTTGCCTCGTCAACCACCGACAGCAGTTTGTGGTTGATAGCGTCGCGCTGGGAGAGCAGCTCGTCTATTTCCATGCTACCAATCACCGTACGGATATTGGTCATAATCAGGTTTAAGATGGCGATGTGTAGATCTTTGACCTGATAAGCGGCGTTAGCTGCCTGCTGGATCTGGAAGAAGAGAACGCCGTCCACCCGTACAGTAGCGTTGTCTTTGGTGATAACATCCTGCGAAGGCACATCAAGCACCTGTTCCATGCGGTTGATTTTGGCTCCCACACGCTCAATTACCGGTACAACCAGGTGCAACCCCGGGGTGAGGGTGCGGGTAAACCTGCCGAAACACTCAACCGTATACTCATAGCCCTGCCGGACGATAACAACCGAGGTCAGCAGCACGAAAAAAATGACAACAACCAGAAAAATTGCAAATTCCATTTGTTTTTCTCCTCTTAAAATTTAATTTTCATCAGGATAGCGAAACGAGACAGAGAAGACAATTGGGCTTTTTCATTTATGTACAGCAAAATCCTCTGAACCATTTGATAATATTTACTGCTTTTGTTTATAACGGATAAACAAAAGCAGTGTTTTGGAAAAAAACACAAAACAGACAAAAAAGAAAAAGGTTTTATGACACTTTTGTTAAAATCAACAGGAGAAAGAAAAATCTGTTGCCTGATGTCATTTTTTTATATTATTATTAAAAATAAGTTAAGTAAACTTAGGAACTCATAACTATGGATGTGGTTGCCGGAAAAGGAGGAAACTTTTTTGTTGTCAACGGTCATGTCAACAACATGATACGAAGTATGCTGTTGGAAATTTCTGCCGAGGAATACAATAAGTACAACGCTTATTTGACAATGAAAAAAATATCCCGTCTCAATTGTGCCGAATATGCTACCCAAAACAGACTGAATGTAAATATTTTAGAAAATTTTTACCGTTTGGAAGAGATTGTTGACAGCCACGCAACCCAGGATCTTAGAGATTTCATTGAATCGGGAGATGGCCGCAGTCGCTCCGACAATTATGACAATGATATTGTCGTCAATCCTGATAACTACAGCAACGATTTTCTCATTGCCGCTCCCCGCGAAGTGCCGGGTGTGATTACAGATTCTTTCCAAATTCCGGAAGATATCGTTCCCCGCATGTTTAAAAGCGTCGGTATCGCCATAAAAAGGGAGCCGCTTATTCATTATGTCAAATGGAACAACATCACTTATAAAACGGATGTTATTCCGTCGAGAAAGGTTGGATACCGCAGTCTGCTGACCAACAAATCCGTTACCGTGGTGGAGAACAGTTATGTTTTTCAAGCTGACGACTGGAGCAAAATCAAAAAAGTAGAACAAATATTCACTAAGGAAAAAATACGTAGACAAAAATCCTGGTTTATGAAAGAAAAACCGGACAGCGAGCTTTTAAACAATATTTTGCACAGGCTTTTCAAAGACAACGAGCTGATAAAATATACGGCGCTGTATGACACTTATTTGAAAATACGCGCATTTCACAGTGACTACATCGGTACCTTTGTCCACAAGTTTCACCGTTTTCGCAACAAGGTATTGATTGATAACCGTTGCCTGCATCCAAAATCCGTTGCTCTGAATGCTATGGATATGTACAGAATTTTGGTTGAAGACGAACGCAGTTCCGCCTTTGCCGTAACCATTTTCAGACTGGGACAGTATTGGCGGAACGGAAATTGGGAAGAGCTGTTGAGCAAAGAACCATGTTTCTCCGTCTTAAATGAACGCCCTCCGGAAATGAGAAACCTCCTGCTGAAAAATATGGAATTTGTTTTAAATGTCAAACTGAAACATTGGACAGAAAACGAACTTAAACCCCGGTATCAGAAATTTGTCAACCTTTTGCCGGCTCTGGAGGCACGCAATTCCATTGCCAAAGGCGAAGATACCAACAGTCGGGAATTTCTTTTGCAACGCTCGTTGTTTTACAGCTTTTATATATATAATCCCGATAGTGGAAAATACGAATTGCGCAATCTAAACAACAATATCAAAATAGATATACCGATAGACGTTTTTGTGCAGAAAAATATCATCCAAAAAGCCCAATATTATCTGGACAGGAAAAAAAACGCCAAAAAGTTTCTTTTGACCAAGGACGGTATCAACGAAATTTTGGTCAGAAAAGCTGCACTGATTTTTGATGCCCCCAGACGTCTGGGATACAGACGCAGAATTCAACAATTAAAAAGATAAAAGGAGAAAAAATGAAAGCATTGTTATATGTTGTGGGTTTGGTTGTTATCGGGCTGGCAGTAGGGTGGTTTGGTTTTGGCATTCATCCCAAAACCGTATACTACAACACTATCGGCTCTCTGACTGCGGCCTCTGATGGTGCTGCGAAACATACCGATGACCTCAAAGATACAGGAAGCCGATTTGTTGATGTAATCAAAAACAACTACAACGATCAGGATATGACACAGCCGATGACGCACTAAATCTTAAAAACAGCAACAATGCCAGACAGCCGGATATATACTGGCTGTCTGATTTTACAAAGTTTATTTCTTTGTTTAAGATATGAATACAGATGCCTGATTTCAGTTTTGAAAAAGAGTTTTCTTTTGATGTCGCAGGGATTGATGAAGCAGGTCGCGGACCGTGGGCGGGGCCGGTTGTCGCAGCCGCTGTTATCATCAAAAATTGTCAATTGGCGCCGGATTTGGCAGCAGGGCTTGACGATTCAAAAAAACTGACCGCTGTCAAAAGGGAAAAATTATATGCCCGTCTGTTTGAAGAAGAAAGAGCAGGGCGTTTGCAGATCGGTATCGGAGAGGCCTCTTGCCGAGAAATTGACAAACTCAATATTTTGCAGGCGACATTTCTGTCCATGCGCCGGGCACTGGAAAATCTGCCGGAATATCCAAAAGTGGCGCTGATTGATGGCAACCGCGCGCCCAGTCCTTTTCCCTGTGTCTGCAAAACAATTGTCAGAGGAGATTCTCTTTCGTTGTCGGTTGCGGCTGCATCTGTTATTGCCAAAGTGTACAGGGATCGGCTGATGAAGGAATTGGCGCAAAAATATCCCGGCTACAAATTTGAGAAAAATGCCGGCTATGGAACGGCCGCTCATATTGAAGGATTAAAAAAACAGGGTATTACGCCCGAACATAGGAAAAGTTACAAACCGATAAAAGAATTTTTGTAAAATTTAAAAAAATGTTGACATTTTGTCTATAATATATCATATTGACTTTTGCAAACGAAATTATTTACCAATTAAAATCAAAATCAATATGAACAAAGAAAAAGCAACCCGCAACGGAAACGGCAATAGCCGCCTGGCAGAACAGTTGGGAATCATCAGAGGTAAAAATACAAGCAAAAAAAAGGCGTATTTAAAATCTCACAACCTGATGCCCGAAGTATTGCCCGAACTTTTCAAATCCGGCAACTTACCGCTCGCTGTTGCATACTTGAAAAAATTTGCTGCTGTTCCCAAAGAAGTTGCACTTGCCGCCCAAAATGCCGGCCGTAGTGCCCTCTTAAAAGGTCTGACAGTAGTTTAAAAACAAAAACTTTTCCATGTTTTTTGGCAGTTCCGATTTTTTCGGGCTGCTTTTTTCTTGGCTTTTTAGACCGTGGCAAAAATTTTATTTTATTCTCCTTTTGTCCAGGTATCCAAAAGAAAAAAGGAATCTTATTCAAACGATAACCGTTTATTTTTGTAAAAAAGGGCACTTGTTTTTGGCAAAAATTTGCCCAAAAGAATATTTTTTATCATTTTCTGTTAATAATTTGATAACTTCTTTTTGCCATACTTCTCTCATCATTAAGCTAACTACAAAGTGAAAATGCGATGAGTATCGAAACAAAAAAGATCTTAAATACAATTATTAACGACGATTGCATTAAGGTAATGAATGAAATGGAAGAAAAGTCCGTTGATCTGATCTTTGCCGATCCACCGTATAATCTCCAGTTGGGCGAGGCATTGACCAGACCAGACAACTCCCACGTTAGTGGCGTTTATGAAGACTGGGACAGTTTTGCTTCCATGAAAGAATATGACGAATATACCCGTGCTTGGTTAAGCGCTGCCCGCCGGGTATTGAAAGACGATGGCTCTATCTGGGTTATTGGTTCGTACCACAATATTTTCAGGGTCGGTTGTGTCTTGCAGGATTTGGGGTTTTGGATCTTAAACGACATCATCTGGAACAAAACCAACCCGATGCCAAATTTTAAGGGGACTAGGTTCACTAATGCTCACGAAACGTTGATATGGGCAGCCAAAAACCCAAAGTCGAAATATACTTTCAATTACGAGGCCATGAAAGCGATGAACGACGATGTGCAGATGCGCAGCGACTGGCAGCTCCCGCTTTGCACCGGAAAAGAACGCCTGAAAGCTGACGAGGGAGGCAAACTGCACCCGACCCAGAAGCCAGAAGCCTTACTCTACCGCGTAATTATGTCATCAAGCAACATCGGCGATACGGTTTTGGATCCATTTTTCGGCACCGGCACCACTGGCGCGGTTGCCAAAAAGATCGGTCGCAATTTTATCGGCATCGAGCGCGACCCTCAGTATGTCAAAGGCGCCAAAACCAGGATCAGCAAGATTGCCCGGGTAAGAAACGATGCATGCCTCAGCTACTCTACCAAAAAGCGCCAGCCGCGTGTACCTTTCGGTGCGGTTATCGAATGCGGTTTGCTCAAAGCCGGTGACAAGCTTTACAATGCTAAGGGCGATGTTACGGCTCTGATTCGTTCCGACGGTACTCTGGTTTCCACCTTCGGTAACGGCTCCATCCATCAGATGGGAGCGGCAGCGCAAAACGCGCCGGCTTGCAACGGATGGGTTTATTGGCATTACCAGAATGAAAAAAACGAGCTTGTGGCCATCGACGAATTAAGAAAAATTATCCGGGAAGAATTATATCCAGAATAGCTTGGCCGCAAGGCTAAAAACAACACTTGAAAATGCCGCCTTTTAACGGCGTATTTGTGTTGTTGCGACCGCTTTCAGTCATTTCCAAAAAATGAATAATAAAAAAATACTTGTCCTTCCACCAAAAATCATTCACAATAAGCAAAATTTAGAATTTGACAGAATTGATTGATATGAATAATGCAAAAAATTAGAAGATACGGTCATGGTAGCAGGGAAAACAAGACTACCCGCAACTATGCCGCCATAGACCTCGGGACAAACTCCTGTCGTCTGGTCATTGCATCTCCGACACCGACGTCCTTTCATATCGTAGAAACATTTTCCCGCATCACCCGCTTGGGAGAGGGGATAATAAAGGAAAATGAGCTGAGCCGAGAAGCTTGTCGGCGAACCATTAAAGCGCTGAAGATATGTTCGGAGATCATTGTCGAATATGCCCCAATTTACCAGGCGCGTTTTGTTGCAACCGCGGCTTGCCGTCGCGCCAAAAACTGCCGGGATTTTTTAAACGAAGTCAAGCAACAGACCGGCCTCAACCTAGAGATTATTTCCTCGCAGGAAGAGTCGCGGCTAGCTGTTATCGGCTGCCTGCCACTGTTGAAAAAAAATGTTAAACGGGCGCTTGTCTTTGACATTGGCGGCGGCTCAACCGAAATTTCGCTGGCCAGACTCACCAATAGCGGAAAAGCTTTTATTGAGGGCTATATTTCCCTACCATACGGCGTTGTTACCATTTCCGAGGCCTTTCCCAACAAGGATATGACCAATCTGGCCTACAATACAGTCATGGAGCGTACCCACAAGCTTTTGGAAACGTTTGAAGAGCGCTATCAGATCAGCGAAGCGATTAAAAATGGGGAAATTCAGATTATCGGTACTTCTGGCACTGTTACCGTGCTCGGCGCCATTCAGTTGAATTTGCAGCGCTACAACCGCTCGGCCGTCGATGGCATTGTCATCAGCGCCAGAGATATCAAACACGCCATCGGCAAAATCCGCAGAATGGGGGATGACGGCCGCAAAAAACACCCCTGCATCGGGCCACTTAAAGCTGATCTGACCATCGCCGGCTGCGCCATTATCGAAGCAATCTGCTCATTTTGGCCGGTCAGGGAAATCACCGTTGCCGATCGCGGCATCAGAGAAGGGATTTTGCTTGATATGATGCATAACCGCCCAAAAACACACCGACGTTTTTTCCGCCGTAGCAAAAACAAAAGGACAGAAAAACATGAAACAGTCCTCTCTGGCCGCCATTGATCTCGGCACCAATTCCTGTCGCCTGTTGATTACAAACAAAAACGGCAAAACCCTTTATAAAAACGCCATTTCTACCCGTATGGGCGAGGGAATGGGGGCAAGCAACCGTTTTACCGACGAGGCCGTCATGCGCGGAATAGAGTGTTTTCGCTCGTTTAAAATGCTGATGGACGAGTACGGTGTGGAAAAATACCGTGCCATTGCCACCGCTGCCTGCCGCATGGCGGAAAACGGCGCAGAATTTGTCAAAAAAATCAAACAACAATCGGGCATAGGACTGGAAATAATCAGCGGATATGAAGAAGCCCTGCTGAACTTGAAAGGTGCCTTGCTGAATGTAGAAAATGAAAAAACGAGATATGTGGTGGTTTATGATCTGGGTGGTGGCTCAACCGAAATCACGCTTGCTACTCGTAGCGTACAACCACAGATTCTGCATACAGTTTCTATTCCATGGGGGGCGCGTAACGCGGCGGAAAAATTCGGCTTAAAAGAATATACCCCAAGAGCCGCGACCGACCTGGATCGGGAAATAGCTTTCTACAGTAGCGCCTTTGTCCGCGAGTGCGGGCTTGATAAATACCGGGATGATGTCTGCTTTGTCGCCACCTCAAGTACACCACTCCGACTGACACACATAGCCCGTGGCTGGGACAAATACGAACGCGATCGCGCCGACAGCGTTAAAGTGGGTGTTGATGAATTTGACCGTGCGATAGAAAAAGTACGCTCCATGAGCTATGCGGAGATGGAAAACAATTCTCACATCAGCTCCAGCCGGGCTGATATTTTCCAAGCCGGCTGCATAATTTTTTCACGCATATACAAAGATCTCGGCGCAAAAGAAATTATCGCTTCCTTAAAAAGCGCGGTCGACGGCATCATCATGGATCTGCGGCAGAATGATACCAGCCGCAATCAGTAAGGAGAAATGTTATGGCAAAAAGCCCAACAGCAAAAATTATCGGCGGGAAAAGAAGCTTAACCGTCCGGGTCAAAACGTCAAAATACCGCAAAAAATCATCAAACCAGTGGCTTGAGCGCCAACTAAATGATCCCTACGTTGCCGAAGCCAAACGGCAGGGCTATCGTTCGCGGGCGGCTTTTAAGCTGATCCAGCTGGATGAAAAGTTTGAGTTTCTCGGTCGTGGCAAAACAATCGTCGATCTTGGTTGCGCACCCGGCGGCTGGACACAGATTGCCGTTTTGCGCAACAAGGGCAACGGGCAGGTGGTTGGGCTCGATATTTTACCAACCGAGCCGATTCCCGGCGCAGTTCTCATTCAACAGGATTTTACCATGGCCGATGCTGCTAGCAGACTCAAGCAATTGCTAAACGGCAAAGCCGATATTGTCATGAGCGATATGGCGGCCAACACCATCGGGCACCAGCAGACGGATCATTTGCGTACCATGGCTTTGGTTGAGCTGGCCTATGATTTTGCCAAAGACGTTTTAGCCGATGGCGGCATTTTTATAGCCAAAGTGTTCAAAGGCGGCGCAGAAGCTGGTTTTTTGGCGGAAGTCAAGAAAAATTTTGTCAAAGTATCGCATTTTAAGCCCGATGCTAGCCGTAAAGCTTCGCCGGAAGAATATTTGGTGGCTGTCGGTTTTCGCGGTGGCAAAGGAGAAAAGGTATGACACCGGCCGCTCGCTACAAAGCGGTGTTTGAGCTGATATCTGCCGTTTTTGCAGATAAAAAACCGGCCGACAACACGATCAGTG
The DNA here is from genome assembly GCA_964463185.1 of uncultured Azospirillum sp. Lineage (GTDB taxonomy): Bacteria > Pseudomonadota > Alphaproteobacteria > RF32 > CAG-239 > JAFUYI01. Next base: position 14,852 of record CAYXBH010000005.1, read on the forward strand.
CTTATTTTCGCACCCGCCGCTATATTGGCTCCGGCGACCGCCGTTTTATCAGCGAAAAAATATGGGATATTATTCGTCGCCGACGGCGCCTGGAATTTAATGCAGGGAGCACAAACCTACGGGAAATGCTCCTTTGTTACCTACAAAACGATAATCCGGAAAAAATTTTCACCGGCGAGGAATATGCCCTGCCACCATTAACGGCAGAAGAAAAACAATGGCTAGAAAACCGTCCGGAACATCCTTATCCGCCCGCGGTTGAATGCGAATGTCCAGACTGGCTGTTTACTAAAATAGAAAATGAAACACTCTTAAAAGCCTTAAACCAACCGGCACCGGCCGATTTCCGGGTTAATAAAGGTAGTCGGGAAGAAGTCATCAGTCGGCTTGTTGCCGAGGGATACGACGCCATGCCGGCCCCCTGGTCGCCGGTCGGTATCCGTCTGCCGGAGCGGATCAACCTCAACAACTGCACACTCTGGCAGGATGGCCTGATCGAAGTGCAGGACGAGGCTTCGCAGCTGGCCGCTCTGATGTGCGACGTTTCCCCTTGTGATCGGGTGATTGACTATTGTTGCGGTGCCGGAGGAAAATCGCTGGCAATTGCCTCTCTGTTGAAAGGAAAGGGGACAATAGAGGCTCACGATATTAACCCTAAAAGGCTTGAACAACTAAAACTGCGGATGAAAAGGCTGAGCATTGCCAACATCAAAACGGTTGCCCAAACCGGCGACCAACCCGTTTATACCCGTTTTATCATCGACGCACCGTGTTCGGGCACCGGCACCTGGCGCCGTTCGCCGGATGCCAAATTTCGTCTGACCGAAGAACGATTAAACGAATTAAACGCCGTTCAGGACGATCTGCTTGAAAAAGCTTATACCCTCACGGCTTCTGGTGGCTATATCATCTATATGACCTGTTCCGTACTGAAAGATGAAAACGACGCCCGTATACAAAAGTTTTTCGCCAGTCATTCAGATGTAAAAATTGCAGATATGCCGGCATTGTGGCGCCAAAAGACCGGCTGTCCCTGGCCCTGCGGGGAAAAAAACTGGCTGGAGCTCAATCCAGTTGTCAGCAACACCGACGGCTTTTTTATAGCCGTAATAGAAAAACATTAAAAGTCAAAGGATTATCATTTTTCTTCGGTGTTGAAAAAAGTTTTTTTAATAAAAAAACACATCATCTTTCAAAAAAAAAGCTTGATTATTTTTTCAAACCGGGGTATTTGTGCACTGTCTTTATGATGATTGCGCGCCCGTGGCGAAATTGGTAAACGCGTAACGTTGAGGTCGTTATGAGCTAAGCTCTTGGAAGTTCAAGTCTTCTCGGGCGCACCAATCATAAAATCAGAAGTATCTTTCATAAAGAGGAGGTTGCTGATGAAAAAGAAATTAAAAAAACACCAACCTTCTTCCCAAAAAAGATTTTCCCGTTTTAACCATCAGGTAAGGCAACATGACAAACGCCCCTATCTCGGATTGGGGCCGAAATTTATCAATTCAATTATCATCGGCTTAAACGAAGACGATGACATTCACGTCAAAAAAATTGTCGAAGGGTTGGACGAATACGATCTGGCGCGGCTGATCGAGGTGCTGGCTCCCCACCACCGGATGAAACTGGTCAAAATTCTTGGCGACAAGATTGATCCGGCCGTTTTTCCCGAACTGAACGAGGTTGTTCAGGAACAGGTGCTCGACGGCTTAAACGAAAACCAGATTGTTAAAATCGTCAACGAACTCGATTCTGACGATGCTGTCGAAATCCTCGAAAATATGGATGATAAAGAACAGGCGCAGATTATCAGCCACCTGAATCCGGAACTGAAATATCAGGTCAAATCATCGTTAAATTACCCTGAAGATTCCGCCGGCCGTATTATGTCGCGCAACTTTGTCAGCATGCCCGACAGCTGGACGGTGCGGGAGGCGAAAAAATATCTTCTGAACAACAACGAACTGCCAGATGACTTTTATACCATTTTTCTGGTTGACGAAAAGACCTTAAAACCTACTGGAGAGATCGCTCTCGACAAACTTTTGCGCGCCAAGACCGGTGAAAAGTTAAGTGCCGTCATGGATGGTGAAATCGTGCCGGTCGATGTTTATACCGACCGGGAAGAAATTGCCCATATGTTCCGCAAATACGGCTGGATGTCAGCTATGGTCGTTGACAACAAAGGACATTTGATCGGCGTTATCAACATTGATGACGTGGTCGAAATCGTTCATGAAGAAACCAACGAAGATATCATGCGCCTGACCGGAACCGAGGGTAACGACGTTTACCGTTCCGTGCTCAGTATTTTCCGGTCGCGTGCGGTGTGGCTGGTTACCAATTTGTTTGCCACATTAATCGCTGCTTCCGTTGTTGGCGGTTTTCAGGATATTATCGCGCAGTTGTCGATCTTGGCTGTACTGATGCCTATTGTTGCCTCCATGGGCGGCACCACCGGTCAGCAGACACTGGCAGTAGTAGTGCGCTCGCTGGCAACCAAAGAACTCAACTCACGCAATACGCTCCGGATGATCGGCAAAGAGTTTATGGTCGGTTTGTGCAACGGGATTTTGTTTGCGCTTATGATCAGTATTGCCGTTCATATCTGGTTCCCCGACCAGAAAACAATCAGCTACATCATAGCTCTGGCCATGTTCTGCAATCTGACAATTGCCAGCTTAGCGGGAATTCTTATCCCGTTGACCTTAAACCACCTGAAAATTGATCCGGCAATTGCTTCCGGCGTATTTTTGATTGCCTGCACCGATTCTGGCGGCTATTTCATTTTCCTGGGACTGGCAAAGCTGCTACTGTTTTGATGAACTTATGTACAATTTTAAATTAGCACTTTTTTATCACTAAAATATTGCTATAATAACAATTCGGATTTATGTGCTTTTGCAGGAGAAAAATTTGATATTGGGAATTGTGGTTGCAGCTTTGGTGCTGGCACTTGACCAGTTGACGAAACTCTGGATTATGAACGATGTTCTGTCAGGGGTGCCGAGCATTGAACTAACGCCTTTTTTCAACCTTGTTTATGCCTGGAACACAGGGGTTAGTTTTTCGATGTTTGACAATCCCGGAACAGCCGGCACGATTGCTTTATGCCTGGTAGCAGCAGTCATTGTCGCAGCACTTTTGTGGTGGCTACACAGGGAAAAAACTCGCACATTACAAATCGGACTTGGTATGATCATCGGAGGAGCGCTTGGCAATCTCATAGACCGCGTTCGTTTGGGTGCCGTGTTCGATTTTCTCGATTTTCACATCGGCGCTCATCACTGGCCAGCGTTCAATGTGGCCGACAGTTTCATCTGCATCGGCGCAGCGGTGCTTATTTTGCATAGCCTATTATATCCGGAAAAGAAAGAAAAAAAGGAGTAAAAAGAATGAAAAAAATTGTTTGTTTGTTTATGGCTGTTTGTTTGCTCGGTGCCTGCCACGCCACCAAAGAAGACTTGGGACTGAAACGCAAAGCACCCGATGCATCAAAAGTTTCCGAACGGAAACAATTGTTACTGCCGCCGAACTATGATCTGCGGCCGGTGGGACCAACGGCTAAAGGTCCGGCTAACAAAAAATAACAGGGAATATAATATCCGCATATGAAAAAAGTTTTTATTGCAGTCTGTCTGACGTGTTTGTTATCGGCATTTCCGGTTTTCGCAAAACTGTTTGATATCGCGGAATATACGCTCTCAAATGGTGCACAGCTGTTGGTTATAGAAAATCACAAGGCACCGATTGCCAAGCACATGGTCTGGTACCGTGTGGGCGCCGTCGACGAAAAACCAGGCAAAGGCGGGGCGGCACATCTCCTAGAACATCTAATGTTTCGCGGCACAAAAAAAATACCCAGTTCCGAACTGAACCGGATTATGCAGGTCAATGGTATTGACAGCAACGCCTTTACCTCCCAAGACTATACGGCCTATCACCAAAGCCTTGATATCAGCCGGCTGGAACTGGCAATGGCTTTGGAGGCCGATCGTATGCACAATCTCGATTTTTCTGACGAGGCTTTTACCGCTGAACGGGATATTGTGTTTCAAGAGCGCAAACAGGTGGTGGAAAACCGGCCTTTATCCTCTTTTTCCGAAGCTTTGCAGCAAAATCTGTGGCAGACACATCCCTATGCTCGCCCGGTTACCGGTACCGAAGAGGAAATTCTCAATCTGACCAAAGAAGATGTGATGGATATATATCGCCGCTATTATGTACCCAATAATGCGGTCATCGTCA
>CAYXBH010000005.1:19109-23994 GCA_964463185.1 uncultured Azospirillum sp.
GGAAACGGCGCACCGTCTAGCCGAAAAATATTATGGCGTGGTTCCATTCGGAAAGGAAGTCTCCCACAAAAGCTTTCCCGTACTCAACCAAACCGTCAAAAGCCGGCTAGAAATGCAGCTTCCACGGGTTGAATTGCCGCGGATTGTCCGCCGCTATATTGTGGATTCTTATAATACCGGAGCGGATAACATATATGCTTTATCCGTTCTGTCGGCCTATCTTGGTGAGGGAGATACTTCCGAACTATACAAAGAACTGGTAATCAGGCGCAAAAAAGCGCTTGCTGTTTCTTCTTCATACGACTATGCGTCACGAAGCTACGGTACATTCAGTCTGTCGGCGGTTCCTGCTCACGACATTTCAACCAAAGAGCTGCTAATTGCCTTGGACGAAGCTGTTGTCAATGCTCTTGATGGCCTAGATAACAAAAAAATCGAAAAAATCAAAAACAAAATGCTAGCTGGGTTGATTTATCTGAAAGATAACCCTTTTGACGCCGCTCATATCGTAGGTTCTCTTTATACAATCGGCATGTCTAAAGAAGATATCGAAAATTATGCGGACAACATTCGTACCATTACCGTAGAAGACGTCAAAAAAGCGGCTTCCAGATTGTTAAACGGATCGGCTTTTGCCGAAGGCACAGTAAAACCTTTAAGACGGGGAGAAGAAAATGAATAAAAAACAGGCGCTTGGTGCAATAATACTGACTGCTACCATTATTGCCGCCGTTTTATGTTTCCATCCATCGTTTAATGCCGGGGAGCTGGTCAAAAACTCTGAACTCGGCGGTCACACTTTTTCCCACCCGATACAGGAAATTATTTCTCCCCGCTACGGTATCAGGGCTTACCTGCTGGAAGACAGCAGCAATCCCATTATCAGCCTCGGCTTTTTGTTTACTGCTGCTGGCCGACGTGCAGAAGAAAAAGGGCAGGCGGGTCTGGCAGGATTGACGGCAGCCATCCTACCGGAAGCCGCCGGGAATCTGAAATCCGCAGAATTTAAAGAAAAAATGGAAAGTTACGCCATTTCAATCGGATATTCATCTGACAAGGATGACTTTTCAGGGCATCTGCTGACAGTTAAAGAATATGCACCAATTGCTTTTGATATGTTAAAAGATACCCTGATAGCACCACGAGTTGACAGGACAGACCTAAAACGGCTGAAAAAACAAATGCTAGCTCTTTTGGATAGTCAGGTGGAAAATCCCAGCCAACAACTCAGTCTGACGGCAAACCGGGAATTATTCGGAACACACCCCTACGGAGCCAACCCGCTCGGGATTAAAGAAGATATTGAGCGCCTGTCGAGCAAAGACATCAAAAAATATGCAGCATCGCATCTGGGAAGATCAAATTTAATCGTTGGCATTGCCGGCGATATGACCGCAGCGGAAGCGGCAGAAATGCTAGACAATGTGTTCGGCGCTCTACCGGCAGAAGGGGCAGCCGATGACACGGCCATTGTCAAACCGGATCTGTCGGGCGGTTTTTCTTATCACAATGCGGAACTTCCCCAAAGCATGGCCTATGTTGCAGCAGAGGGCACCCGGCGCAATGCGACCGATTTTTATCCTTTATACATTGCCAATTATATTCTCGGCGGTTCAGGGTTAAATTCCCGCCTGAATCTTGCAGCTCGCGAAAAAGAAGGTTTGACCTATGGCATCTATACAGGCATTTCCGTTCCAGATAAAACAGCCTTAATAATCGGCGGCTTTTCTGCTACACCGGAAAACTTTTCCCGGGTTGTGGAAATCTTCAGCCACGAGTGGAAACTAATGGGAGAAAAGGGCGTTTCCTCCCGAGAACTGGAAGAAGCAAAAAACTACCTAATTGCTTCCAATAATCTCCGTTTTGCCGATATAACAAACATTTCAAATATGCTGGTTTATATGCAGAAAGAAAATCTCGGGATTGATTTCCTACAAAAGCGCAATCAATATGTTGCCCAAGTAACGCTTGAGCAGGTCAACCGGGCGTCTGCCCGCTATTTCAGGCCGGAAAACCTAAAAATTATCAGTCTCGGAAAATTTAATTAGACTAGGAGAAACAAAAAAGATGGAAAATAATATCAAAAAAGCAAAAGCCTGGAAAAAACTGGCGCTCCATTACCGTTTTCTTAAAAATATCGAAATGAAAAACCTGTTTGCTTTTGATGCTAAACGCGGTTCAAAATATGCCGTTTCATTGGGGTCGCTTTATCTGGACTATTCCAAAAACCGGTTCAACGAAAAAACTATGCAATACCTGATTGAACTGGTGGAAGAAATGCAGCTCAAAGATAAAATTGAAGCCATGTTTACCGGAAAGAAAATCAATATAACCGAAAACCGTGCGGTGCTCCACACGGCCTTGCGCAACCGCACCAATACGCCGGTTTATGTGGACGGTAAGGACGTTATGCCAGAAATCAACGCCGTTCTGTCCAAGATGAAAAAATTTACCAACGCTGTCCGCTACGGGGAATTTAAAGGCGCCACCGGCAAAAAACTGACCACCATCGTCAACATTGGTATCGGCGGCTCCGATCTGGGGCCGGTAATGGCTACTACCGCTCTCCGGGAATATTGGGCAAAAGACATCAAATGTTATTTCATCTCCAACATCGACGGCTCCGCCTGCGAAGACGTTCTAAGCCAGATAGACCCAGAAACCACATTGTTTGTCATCGTTTCCAAAACGTTTACTACTATAGAAACGCTGACAAACGCCAAAACCTGCCGCAAATGGCTGATTGACGCTTTGGGCGAATATGCGGTTGCCAAGCATTTTGTCGCCGTTTCTACCAACACGGAAGAAGTGGAAAAATTCGGCATCAGTATCGAAAACATGTTTGAGTTCTGGGATTTTGTCGGCGGACGCTATTCCATGTGGTCAGCAGTCGGCCTGTCGATTGCTCTGGCCGTCGGTATGGAAAATTTTGAAAAAATGCTCGACGGCGCCCACGAAATGGATCAGCATTTCCGCTATACCCCGTTTGACCACAATATTCCGGTCATTTTGGCGCTGCTGAGTGTCTGGTACAACAATTTCTTCGGTTTCCGCACTCAGGGGATCATCCCCTATGATCAGGATCTGCGTTATCTGCCGGCTTATTTGCAGCAGTTGGATATGGAAAGCAACGGCAAATCGGTCAATCTGAACAACAAATTTGTCAAATACGCAACCGGTCCGGTTCTTTTCGGCGGGGCAGGTACCGACGTGCAGCATTCTTTCTTTCAACTCCTGCATCAGGGCACACAGATCGTACCGCTCGATCTGATTGTCCCCGCTATTTCCCATAACGAAATCGGGGAACATCACGAAATTCTGGTTGCCAACGCTCTGGCTCAGGGAGAAGCCCTGATGCGCGGCAAAACCGTGGCGGAAGCGGCAATGGAACTGGCCAAGGCCGGTAAACCCGCCGCCGAAATCAGCCGTATCAAACGCTATAAGTTTTTCTCCGGAAACCGACCGACCAACACCATCGTCATCAAAAAAGTAGATCCTTATACCCTTGGCATGCTGGTTGCCATGTACGAACACAAGGTCTTTGTCGAAGGCATCATCTGGAATATTGATTCGTTTGACCAGATGGGTGTTGAACTCGGCAAACAAATGGCTCTAAGCATTCTCCCCGAACTACAGGGGCACGCTTCTGGCCTGCATGACAGTTCCACCCGGGCCTTGATCAGCCTGATAAAAAAAATCCGCAAATAGGACTTGACCGCAATGACTATCCGCATTCTCCCCGATACCTTGGTCAACCAGATTGCCGCCGGCGAAGTAATTGAACGTCCTTGCTCGGTGGTCAAGGAACTGGTTGAAAACGCCATTGACGCCGGCGCCTCCTCAATAGAAATCACTCTGGTTGATGGTGGAAAATCCCTGATTTCAGTTGTGGACAATGGCAAGGGGATGGACGAGGAGGAGCTCAGTATGGCTGTTGAACGGCATGCTACTTCCAAACTCCCCGATGATGACCTTTTTCATATCAGCTATCTGGGGTTTCGCGGCGAAGCCCTGCCTTCGATTGCATCTGTAGCGCGGATTTCGCTCATTTCCCGCCAGCCGGGTTCCGAAAACGGCTGGAAAATAGAGGTCAACGGCGGTATCAAACAGACGCCGGTTCCTGCTGCGGCCGCAGTCGGAACCCGGGTGGAAGTGCGCGATTTGTTTTATGCAACACCGGCGCGGCTCAAATTTTTGAAAACGGCCGCCGGTGAGGTAGCACAATGCGTCGACATTATTAACCGGATAGCCTTGGCCAATCCGCAAATATCTTTTTACCTCTATGACAGCAACAAAAAGAAAATCAGTCTAAATGCATGTCAGGGCAAATTGTTTGATGCCCGCTTAAAACGACTGAGCGACGTTATGGGACGCAAATTCGGCGAAAATTCGATTCTGATCAACGCCGAACGCAGTAATATCCGGATCAGCGGATATGTCAGCCTACCAACCTTAAACAAGGCCAACACGCTTTCCCAATACCTGTTTGTCAACAATCGCCCGGTACGTGACAAACTGCTGCTGGGTGCCGTCAAGGGGGCTTATCAGGGAGTGCTTGAAAACGGGCGTTATCCTTTATGTGCTTTGTTTCTTGACATTGATCCCGATTATGTTGATGTTAATGTCCATCCCACCAAAGCCGAAGTGCGCTTTTTTGACGCCACGTCCGTGCGCGGGCTGTTAATCAGCGCTATTCGCAACGCTCTGACCATCGGCAGCAGACAAACGGCAGCTCCCGCCAATCTGGAAAGCTTTTTGCAGGATAGTCTGGAAAGAACGGAATCTCTCGTATCTTCGTTTGCTGCGGCAGAAAAAGAGGTCGATATCGGCATATTAAACGACTATCATCAGCCGACGCCACATTTTTCCCTGCCGAGTTTTCGTC
>CAYXBH010000006.1:0-22554 GCA_964463185.1 uncultured Azospirillum sp.
CACTCAGCATCGGAGAAAAAAGTCCGGAAGATTATCAGGCTTATAAAAAAGCCGGCGCCGACCGTTTTTTGCTCCGGATAGAAACCACGGACAAACAACTTTATCTCGACAACGATCCCGGTATGAGCTTTGAAAACCGTGTCGAGTGTATTAAGAACATCGGCCACGCGGGGCTTGAAATCGGCACCGGCGTTCTGGTCGGGCTGCCGGGACAGACAACCGACAGCTATGCCGACGACATTCTCTTTTTTAAGGCCGTCAATGCCGACATGATCGGCATCGGCCCGTTTATTCCCCATCCCGACACACCGCTGAAAGACACCGCCGGCGGTACTCTAAATATGGCCTTAAAAGTGATGGCGCTGACCCGTCTTTTGCTACCGGACATCAATATCCCCGCCACCACCGCCATGGAAACGCTGGAGCCAAATGGTCAGGCCAAAGCGCTGACTGCCGGCGCCAACGTGATTATGCCCAATGTTACCCTCACCCAGTATCGCCGACACTATGCGCTTTATCCGGGAAAATCAACGACGGGCTACACGCCCGACGAGAGCTTGAAAGCGGTTAAAGACAAAATATCCGCTCTCGGTCGGTTTGTCGCTGAAGGCCCCGGTTTTCATGAAAAAAAGAATTTTCTGCCCTAAAACGACTTGCTTTTCTGGGCAAAAAGTAATATTATGAGCTGTGTTTGAAAATTTTTTTATTCATTATTAAATCTCAAAAATATGGAACAACAACTGGCTTATAAAGAACAGGAAAAAGTACTTTTAAACATTATTGCACAGAAGGGATATCAACAACTCCCCCAGATGGTAGAAAATGGCTATACGCTTTCAATGACCGTGCTGGAAACCCTGAGATGGAGTGGACAAACAGATTTGATTGTTCGCCTGCTGAAGAAAGGATTTACCTACATCTGCAGCTATATGGATTTGTTTAACTTTCTTCAGGTTCTGCTCGGAGAAAAACAGGTTGCTCGGCTGATTATGGAAGAAAGCAAAAAGGACGGAAAACATCCCTTGGCACGTCTTTTGAGCTATCTGCCATCGGAAATACTAGCAGAAAACGGTTTCTGGGACACGCTGAAGCAACGTGGCGAATGGCGGATTCTTGCTAAATACGGGCATATCGACGATCTGATTTTGACGGAAATACCTTATCCTTCAGAGATAGCAGAAATAGCAAAAGTGTTGTCTGAATATCAGGCAGAAAAAAGAATCGTGGAGCTTAAAAGATACGAATTGCTGGTCAGAATGCCAGGAGGTTCGGATTTGCTATGGCAGGAAAAACAATTCAAAATTTTATTTGAAAACCGTAAAAGCCTCTACAGCTGGAGCGAAAAGAAAACTTGCCAAAAATTATGTAGCTGCCCCGAAGGACAAGAACTTTTGTATCAGAACGGTGAACGCGGCTGGGATATTTTGCTCTCTCACGGTTGTTTTGATCCTTTCCGCGAGCATGGCGAATGGCGTTTTCTGTTAAAGAAGGGCTATCCTGATGCCATCAACTGGGATCAGTGGCTGCGCAATGTGTTGGCCTCTGGTTCGGAATTGGAAATCGGGCATTTTTATGAAGACGCGGGCAAAGCTGGACAATGGCATATTTTAGTTGAAAATGGACAATCGCGTCTGCTGCTGAGGATGGGCAAGTATCATCTGTTCATAAAAAGCCTGCTACATTCTTCGCCAAAGGTCAAAGAACGCCGGCAAAACAGCAATGGCAGTTCGTGCATTTGCAACGATAAGGTCTGAGCTGCTGATTATGCCTCTGGTGTTTTATTATTACACAGACAAAAAATGCTCCCGAATGGGAGTATTTTTTGTCTGTCTTGGTTTTACAGTTTGATCAGCTCACGGACACGTTCTTTTAACTGTTCCAGGATTTCCGCTTTCGGCGTATATTTCTCTTCAAACGGCGCTACCGTCTGCCAGCCGAGATCTTCGAAAACCTGCTGGATCTGTTTGACGACGCCCGGTTTCCAGCCATAGGAACCGAAAGCCAGTGCTTTTTTGTTGCGCGGTGCCAATCCTTTCATATATGTTACAAAAGCGGCAACCCGCGGAAACAACTGGTTGTTTAAGGTCGGGTTACCGATGCAGACATAGGCCGCATCCAAAAAGTCAACCATGACTTCGGAAACATTTTCCACTGCCAGACAATGTTTGGTTACTGGAATACCGGCATCCTGAAATTCGACCATAATCGTTTCCGCCATCTTAGCGGTGGCTCCCCACATCGAATCGTAAACAACAACTGCTTTGCCCTCATTTTTGCTGGATGCCCATTTGGCATAAAGACCGAGAATCGTGTTCACTTCGTCTTTGCCCGACCAGATGCAGCCGTGGGAGGGGGCAATCATTTCAATATCCAACCCCAGTGTGCCGGCCGTGTTCAAAGCTTTTTCGGCCTGTGCCCCATAAGGGAACAAAATGTTGGCGTAGTAGCTTTTGGCTTCGTTGACAACCAGATCAAGCGGCTGCTCACAGACAAACAACCCGTTGGAAGCCAGATGCTGACCGAAACCGTCATTGGAGAGTAGCAGTTTTTCTTCTTTAATGTAGGTCATCATCGAATCTGGCCAATGAAGCATTGGGGTGGTCATAAATGTTAGGCTGCGTTTGCCGATGGGAATGTTGTCGCCGGTCGTAACCAAGTGATAGTTCCAGCCGGTGGTGTCAAAGTGAGCTTCTAGCGCCATCTTACCGGCGTTGTCGGTTACAATGACAGCCTGCGGTGCAAGTTTCATGATTTCTGGGATATTGCCGGAATGATCCATTTCTACATGATTGACAACCACATAGCTGATCTTGGAAAAATCGACCACGCTCTTAACACGTGCTATCATCTCCGGTGACATATAATGTTTGACACCGTCAACAAGCGTGATTTTCTCGTCCATGATCAAATAAGAATTATAGGTTGAACCGTGAGGCGTGGTATAACCATGAAACTCTCTTAAGTTCCAATCTTTCACACCGACCCAGTAAATGTCCTTTTTAATCTCTTTTGCTTGCATTTTTGTTTCCTTACATATATTGTTTTAACTGACTAAAAAATAATCATCTAAATTTAAGTTGACAATCTGTTTTTTTAGAGTTATTAACAATAATAGTAATTGTTATTACTTAAGAGTAACCAATGAAATATTCCAGACAAAGAGAACTGATTTTGAAAACGCTGCAGGAAAACGGCATTCATCCGACAGCAGAGCAGCTGTATGAATTTATCCGCAAAGAAGAGCCGACAATTAGTCTGGCGACTGTATACCGCAACCTCAATTTGCTGGCGGGAAACAGCGTTATTAAGAGAATTGATGGGCTTGAGGGAACAACTCATTTTGACCATCAGACCCATGACCATTATCATTTTATCTGCACAAAATGCCACCGTGTGTTTGACGTGCCTTATGATATTGCTCCGGATTTGGCTGCAAGGGCCGCAAAAGAAACCGGACTTTGTATAACATCTTATGACATTTCGTTCCGCGGAATATGCAAAAATTGTCAAGAATTTAATTAAATTAACTAAATACAAGGAGTGAAACTATGGAACTTAAAGGTTCGAAAACCGAGAAAAATTTGATGGAAGCTTTTGCCGGCGAATCTCAGGCCCGCAATAAGTACACTTATTATGCCTCAAAAGCTAAAAAAGAAGGTTACAATATAATTGCCGATAAATTTGAGCAGACGGCGAACAATGAAAAAGAACATGCAAAAATCTGGTTTAAGTTGCTGCACGGTGGCGATATTCAGTCTACCGTTGATAACCTGAAAGATGCCGCGGCTGGTGAAAATTATGAATGGACTGATATGTATGCCCGTATGGCCAAAGAAGCCCAAGAAGAAGGTTTTACCAAAATTGCTACTCTGTTTGAAATGGTTGGAAAAATCGAAAAAGGGCACGAAGAAAGATATAATGCCCTGCTTCAGTCTTTGGTTGAAGGTAAAATTTTTAGCCGTCCGACAAAAGTTATCTGGGAATGCGCTAACTGCGGCCACCGCGTCGAAAGCCCGATGGCTCCGGAAAAATGCCCGGTTTGCAGCCATCCGCAGGCTTATTTCTTCGAATTGCAGGAAGAGTTTTAATTTCCTACTTTTTCCGAACCGCCCTTTTGCAGGGCGGTTTTTTCTGTATAAGTATTTAAAAGCTTTAACCTTTTAAAAAAAGATGTTATAGCTCAAACATATGACATAAAAATGCTGGCCAGCGCCCGGATTTGTAAACGGAATTATTTTCTGCTCTTAAATTGTGGCGATGTATTTGGTTTTAAAGCACTAAAGAGTTGTTTGCGGAAAAATACACACCATCCGAAAATTTCGAAATGGCTGTTTTTGCAAAAGGAAGATAACAATGAAACTCTGGTTAAAAAAGCTGAAAGATTTTTTTAAGGACATCACTAAAAGCCCGTGGTTTATTGATATGCTCGGCAACCTGATGTATTATTATTCCCGTTGGGTCGGCAAAACCACCCGCTGGAGTATTTTCGGGCTTAACCAGCTTTATCAGGTATGGCATCAGGACAAGGCTATCATTCTGGTTATTTGGCACGGACGAGCCATGATGATCCCTCATTTCTGGAAAAAGAACAGGCCGCTTAACGCCCTTGTTTCTTTGCATAAAGATGGAAGAATCATCGCCAAGTTCTTGGAAAAATATGGTTTTGGCACAATCGATGGTTCGTCTTTCAACGGAGCAAATTCGGCAGCTCTTGCCCTGCTCCACTCGCTGCAAAACGACACAGCTGTCGCCATTATCCCGGACGGTCCAAGAGGCCCCCGTATGAAAATGAGTATCAGTCCGCTTTATTTTGCCCGCAAATCGGGCAAACCCGTTTTCGGTGCAACTTACAGCGTCGAACATTCTTATGTTGCTAAAAGCTGGGATGCCATGTTGCTGCCACCTCCTTTCTGCCGCGGCATTATGCATGTTACCAAACCGTATTATATCCCGGCGGATGCTTCCGACGAAGATCTGGAAAAATATCGCCAAGAAATTGAAAACGAAATGAACGAGCTGACCTTCAGAGCTGACTGGCGGTTTAACCTGCCAAAAATTGAACCCGGCATAGCTATCAAATCAAAAAAATATCCCACTAAAGAGGGATCCGAAAAATAATGTTTATCCAAATTTATAATACAATGATTCGGATACTTTATCCGCTGGCCATCCGCCCTTATATCAACAAAAGAAAAGAACGTGGAAAAGAAGACCTAAAACGTTTTAATGAAAGGGTTGGCCGGCCGAAAATGAAACGGCCGGGAGGTATGCTGTTCTGGTTTCACGGTGCATCGGTGGGCGAATCTCTTTCCATGCTACCACTGATTAACAGGCTACTAGAAACTTATCCTGATGGTCATGTCATGGTAACCACCGGAACGACGACTTCCGCAGAGCTGATGGGCAAAAGGTTACCGGAACGAGCCTTTCATCAATATATTCCAATTGACAATCCGGTTTTTGCCACCCGCTTTCTCAAACATTGGCAACCCAATATTGTATTGTGGTTTGAATCGGATTTGTGGCCGGCCATGCTGTCGGGGATAAAAAGCAGAAATATCCCGCTGTTGCTGGTCAATGGGCGTATCTCCAACAAGTCATTCAAACGCTGGCAGCAGTTTGATTTTATTTGCAAGGAACTGCTTGATTGCTTTACGACCTGTCTCGGACAATCGGAGGAAGATGCTTACCGGCTGAAAGTTCTCGGCGCCAGGGAAGCCTGTTGCCTCGGCAACCTGAAATATGCCGGAATGCCACTGCCAGTGGACGAAGAGAAAAAAGCAGAGATACTTGAGGAAATCAACGGTCGCACCATATGGTTGGCCAGTTCCACCCATGACGACGAAGAATTTAAAATCGCCCGTCATCATACCGATTTAAAAAAGTTTTTTCCTGACCTGCTGCTGCTTATTGCCCCCCGCCATCCACACCGTGGTTCGGAAATCTGCGACAGGCTAAGCAAAGAACTGGGGTTGAAAGTTTCGCTACGCTCTCAGAACGAGCCGATCAGCGCAGAAACGGACGTTTATGTTGCCGATACTATCGGAGAAATGGGTATCTGGTACAGCATCTCTCCGATTGTTTTTATCGGCGGTTCGCTGATCCCCCACGGCGGACAAAATTTTATGGAACCTTCCCGCAGCCGCGATGCCGTAGTTGTCGGTCCTTATATGCATAACTTTACCGACGCCATGAACCGAGCCAAAAAAGCTGACGCCGTGATACAGGTGATTGATTCCCAGGAGCTAGCCAGTACCGTCCGACAACTACTTGCCAACAAAGAGTTGCTTGAGGCAAAACGCTCGCTGGCATATAACTGGGCAATATCCGAGGCCAAAGTTATGGACGGCATTATGGATAAGATCAAGAGATATATTCCGCAATGAAAACACCCGCTCACTGGAATAAGCGCAGTTTGTTGTCCGCAATATTGTTGCCGATTGGAATGCTGTATTCGGCAGTGACTTCTTTGCGACTTAAAAAGCATCCTCGGAAAGTTTCCGTTCCCGTCATTTGTATTGGCAATCTGACTGCCGGTGGCACCGGCAAAACGCCTACCGCTACAGCCATGGCAGGATTGCTGCGGGAATGTGGAAAAAAACCGGCGTTTGT
This sequence comes from uncultured Azospirillum sp., assembly GCA_964463185.1. GTDB lineage: Bacteria > Pseudomonadota > Alphaproteobacteria > RF32 > CAG-239 > JAFUYI01. The sequence goes on from CAYXBH010000006.1 coordinate 6,613, forward strand.
ATCCCGAGGATACGGCGGAAAACTGTGCGGCGTTATGGTTGATCCGAAAAGGCACCGAGCTGCCGATGTCGGTGATGAGCCGTTATTGCTCGCACGCGAAGCACCGGTCAGCATCAATTCCGATCGTTTTGCCGCAGCACTCAAAGCTATTGAAAACGATGCGGACGTTTTAATCATGGATGACGGTTTTCAAAATCCGGGATTGTTCAAAGATTTAAGTTTTCTTATTTTTGACGGCGCTTTCGGTATCGGCAACGGTCTGCCTGTTCCGGCCGGGCCTTTGAGGGAAAACTTTGCTATCGGCCTCAAACGAGCGCAGGCCGTCGTCATTATTGGCGAAGACTGTCATAATCTGTCCGAAAAAATAAAGGAAATTCCCGTGTTCGAAGCACGGATTGTTCCCGAACTACCAACGCTTGTTTCCGATAGGGTTGTTGCTTTTGCTGGCATCGGGCGACCGGAAAAATTTTATAATTCTTTGCGCGAAAAAGGGATTGAGCCAATTTTGACCATGGATTTTCCCGACCATCATTTTTATACCCGGCAGGAATTGGAAATGCTGTTGCAGCAGGCGCGCAGCCAAAATGCGGAACTGATAACCACAGCCAAAGATTTTGTGAAAATTCCGCCGGAAATGCAGCCTGATTTCAAAGTACTTGAAATCAAAATCGAATGGGAAGACAAAAATAAAATCAGAGATTTTGTGGCGGCACGGCTGGCCGCCAAAAATTAAAGACTGCAGATATTATGGCCGATCCGGCAGTAATAACATCTATTTAACCCACTCCCGCTTTTTATCTGTTCGGCGAAACGAGATAGACGGTCCGAAGCGTTACCGTCGAAACAAGGAAAAATGATATTAGGTTATTTTTCTTAAACAAAAAGCTCCCCAGAATTTATGAGGAGCTTTTTTATGTCTTCGACAGCTAAAGATTATTCGTCGTTGCTTTCGGTTTCCGGTTCGCTGACAATATCGGCCGGAATATCCTCATTATCGGCAACGCTTTCACCCAGAATTTCAGAACCTACTTCTTCTTCCAGTTCTTCTTCATCTTCGGCATCAGCATCAAGCCAGGTTACGGAAACGACTTTTTCATTTTCGGCCGTGCGGAAGAGGATAACTCCCTGCGTTTTGCGGCCGGCAATACGGATGTCTTCAACCGGCATACGGATTAGTTTGCCGCCATCGGTTACCATCATAATCTGATTATCATCCTCAATCGGGAACGAGCTGACCACTTCCTTATTGCGGGCAGACATTTCCATATTGGCAATACCGCTGCCACCACGGCCGGTTACCCGGTATTCGTAAGAAGACGAGCGCTTGCCGTAGCCAGTGGAGGTAACGGTTAGGATAAACTGTTCATTTTGGCGCATATCCTCAAACTGCGCCGGCGTCAGTTTATCAAGCAAGCCCGTATCGGCGGCGGAAATGCTGTCTGGATCGCTGCTTTCGGCTTCCATACGCTTAATGGTCGAGCAGACTTTTGAATATTCATCGCGTTCTTCAGCCGTCGCGTCGCTGTGGTTTAGGATGGACATTGAGATAACCGCATCGCCGTCGGCCAGTTTGATACCACGTACGCCGACAGAGTTGCGGCCGACGAATACGCGTACTTCGGTAACAGGGAAGCGAATACATTTGCCGCTTTTTGTTGCCAACATAACGTCTTCGTTTTCGTTGCAGATGCGTACGTTCATCAACTTATCACCATCGTCAAGTTTCATCGCAATTTTGCCGTTGGACTGAACATTAATAAAGTCCATCAGCGAGTTGCGGCGAACCATACCGGAAGCGGTGGCGAACATGATCGACAGATCTTTGCATTCGGCCTCGTTTTCTGGCAATTTGAGAATGGTGGTGATTGTTTCTCCTTCGTCTAGGGGCAACAGGTTGACAAACGGTTTGCCTTTGGAGGTCGGTGAGCCGAGTGGCAGCTTATAAACCTTCAGCTTATAAACCAACCCTTTGCTTGAGAAAAACAGAACCGGCGTATGGGTTCCGGCCACAAACAGGCGTGAAACAAAATCTTCCTCTTTGGTAGCCATTCCCGATTTGCCTTTGCCACCACGTTTTTGCGCCTTGTAAGCATTGAGCGGCACACGTTTGATATAACCTGCGTCTGTTACGGTAACGACCATTTCCTCACGTTGGATCAGGGATTCGACATCCTGCTCATATTCCAGATCCTCGATTTTGGTGCGCCGCGGGGTGGCATATTCGTCTTTGATTTCCATCAGTTCGTCACGCATAATGCCGTACAACTTTTCCCGGCTACCCAAAATCGACAGACATTCTTTGATTTCGTCGCCGAGGCTTATCAGTTCCTGATGGATTTTGTCGCGTTCCAAACCGGTCAAACGCTGTAGTTTTAAATCCAGAATAGCCTTGGCCTGGGCTTCTGACAGATGATAATGCCCGTTTTCCACTTTGCGGTCAGGCTCGTCAATCAAAATAACCAGAGGCTCGACGTCGCCGGCCGGCCAGGCCTTGGACAACAGAGCGTCTTTGGCCTCCTGCGGGCTCGGCGCATTGCGGATCAGCTCGATCACCGGATCAAGGTTTTCAACAGCAATCGCCAGACCGACCAACGTATGGGCTCGATCACGGGCCTTGTTCAGTTCATAAATCGTACGTCGGCGGATTACTTCTTCGCGGAATTCTATGAAGGCGGCAATGATGTCTTTTAAGGTCATCATCATCGGTCGGCCGGCGTTGATGGCTAGCATATTCATACCAAAGCTGGTTTGAAGTGGCGTGTATTTGTAGAGCTGGTTCAAAATGACATCAGCCTGAAAATCGCGTTTGACTTCAATGACCACGCGCACGCCCTGACGATCGGACTCGTCGCGAATATCCGATATTCCTTCCACTCGTTTTTCTTTGACCAGTTCAGCTATTTTCTGCACCATGGCAGCCTTGTTGACCTGATAAGGAATTTCATGGACAACGATCGCTTCCTTGTCTTTTTTGATTTCTTCTATCGTGCATTTGGCGCGCATCATCACCGAACCACGGCCGGTCAGATAAGCCGAACGAGCACCGCCGTAGCCCAAAATCAAACCGCCGGTCGGGAAATCCGGCCCGGGAACATAGTTGATCAGCTCTTCGGTGGTAATCTCCGGGTTGTCGATATAAGCACAGCAGGCAGAAATGATCTCGCCCAGATTATGCGGCGGAATATTGGTCGCCATACCGACGGCGATGCCGTTGGTGCCGTTAACGAGCAGGTTCGGGTAACGAGCCGGCAGCACCGAAGGCTCCTGCAGGCTTTCGTCGTAGTTGGGCATAAAGTCGACAGTATCTTTGTCGATATCTTCAATTAACGCATGTGCCGCCTTGGCCAATCTGGCCTCAGTATAACGCATGGCCGCCGCGCCATCGCCGTCCATGGAACCAAAGTTGCCCTGCCCGTCTACCATTGGTACGCGCATGGAAAACGGCTGTGCCATTCTGACCATTGCTTCGTAAACAGAGGAATCGCCGTGGGGATGATATTTACCTAAAACATCACCGACGATACGGGCGGACTTGCGGAACGGACGGTTATAGTCATACCCGTTTTCGTACATCGAATAAATAATGCGGCGGTGCACCGGTTTTAAACCGTCGCGGACATCTGGCAACGCACGGGAAACAATGACGCTCATCGCATAGTCAAGGTACGAGCGACGCATTTCCTCGGAAACGTCTACCGGCGTAATATCGGAACGTTTGCCGACGGCATTGTCGACAATCGTTTCTTCGTTAATTTCATCTGTCATTTATTTACCTTATCTGATTTGTGTTTCTGCCCAAGATAATAGCAAATTTGCCCGATGAAAACAGAATTTTGTGAAACTTATGCCCAGCTTTCAAAATACAAAAACGTTTCTACGGGCAAAAAAAGCGGCTTAAAAATGATTTTTAAAAAAATAAAAATAAAATAGTTAACGCACCGACGTGCAAATAACAAAAAAACGGCTGGACAAACCACCTGTAAACGGTTCTTTTTAGTAAGGCACAAACAACGGCGAACCAGTTTGATATCAGAAAATCCTTGCCCAAAAATTCCTCTTCTTTAATATTAATTTGCATTCGGAAGACAGGAGGCGGTGTCTCAAAAATTATATCCTCCTTACGGTGGGATGCCGATAATATACTGAGTAACGGCACCTGTGCGCTAACAGTTTTTGATCGCCTTGATTTTTATTAAGGCGAGTTTTGTTTTAAGCAAATAAAATAGAGAATTTCAAGTTATGTTAGAGAAAAAAAGCAAAAATAAAGACTGGGCGGAACTTTAAAAAAATACCAGAGCAGAAGCAGCATCTATATGTAAACGGTGGTGGGGAAAAGCCGTCTCGACTGGTAGCAGATTGGCACGTTTGAAAACGGGGGGACAAAAACTGGTATGTCTATGAGCGGCAGCTTTACGTATACGGCAAAGATTTCCGCATTGAACTTGTCGATAAACGGAGAGGATAAAAAGTTTTAAAAAATTCTGTTTTCATCGGATGTCCGGATAAAAAACACCTTCGTCCGGCGACGGAGGTGTTTTTTATCTCTGAAAGAGTTTGCCGTTTGACCGGCTGGTTCCTTATAAACAGGTATTTTTACTGACGCAAAATGCCGTCTGTTTTCTTGCCGACTTCTAAAACAACCTTCTTCATCAACGCATCTATTTCTGCATCGGTAAAGGTTTTTTCTTTCGGCTGGAATGTCAGACCAAGAGCTATCGACTTCTTGCCTTCCGGCAGGTTGGCGCCTTCGTAAACATCAAAGACGCGGACGTCGGTGATATGCTCCTTATCGGCATTTTTGGCCGCGGCTACTACACCGGCTGCGGGTACATCTTTGCCGACGACAAAGGCCAGATCTTTATCCACCGACTGGAACGGTGACAATTCCAATTTCTTTCGTGATTTTCCACCGGTTCCACGCGGCAGCGGTATATTATCGAGATAAACCTCGAACGCTACAACCCGTCCTTTGATGTCAAAGGCTTTCAGCACGGACGGGTGCAGTTCGCCAAAGCAGGCTAGCACGTTTTTGCCCAGACGCAATACGCCACTGCGACCGGGGTGGTAATATGCCGGTGCGTTGGTAGTTACCTGTGCGCTGTCCCAGGGACCATTTGCAGCAGCAACGGCGGCCAGAGCATCGGCCTTGGCATCAAACACGTCATAGGCACGCTCACCTCCCTGCCAGCATTTTTTGGACATCATACCGTAACGAATACCGGCGGCTACCTGTTTTTGTTCGCCCGGACGGCGACCGTAAAATTCTGGCCCGACCTCAAACAAACTGACATTGCCGGCACCACGGGCAATGTTTTTGCCAGCTCCGATCAGTAGATTGGGCAGAATGGAAGGACGCATTTCGTCAAGCTCGGCCGCTATCGGGTTAGTCAGCTTTACAGCCTCGGACGATTTGCGGAAAAATCCCGCCAGTTTGGAATCGATAAAGCTCCAGGTGACGGTTTCAAACATCCCACGGTCAGCCAATTCGTGGCGGACAGTTACCACCCGTCTCTGCGCCGGCACCAAAGTCTGTTTGGGGAATTTGTCGACCGGCATGGAAACGGCTGGAATGTTGTCTAAGCCTTTCATTCTGACTACTTCTTCGACCAGATCAGCCTCGCATTCGATATCGCCACGCCAGGTTGGGGACACGGCTTTCAGGACATTGCCGTCTTTGGTAACCTCAAACCCAAGAGCAGTCAGGATGTGGACAATTTCTTCTTCAGGCACATCCATACCAGCCAAAGTTTTTACCCGTTCGGGACACAGGCCGACCGGTTTTGAACGATAATTTTCCTCGCCGCAAACCACGATTTCCGAAGCCTCGCCTCCACAGATTTCCAGGATCAGAGCCGTTGCATAGTCTGACCCCGCAACGTTGGAATTGGGATCAACCCAACGTTCGTTGCGGTAGCGGGAATCTGATTCAATTTGAAAATGACGGCCGGTACGCGCAATCACGGAAGGTTTGAAATAGGCGCTTTCAAGCAGCACGTTCACGGTTTCTGGCGAGCAACCTTTTTCCAAACCTCCCATAATGCCGCCTAGACATTCAACACCGTCATCATCGCAAATGCCGAGGCTCTTATTGTCCAAAGTATATTCCTTGCCTTCGAGGGAAACAAACTTTTCCCCTTCTTTGGCCATGCGAATCACCAAACCGCCGTGCAGTTTGTCCGCGTCAAAAACGTGCAGCGGGCGTGCCAGATCATAGTTGATGTAGTTGGTTACATCCACCAGTGGGGAAATGCTGTGTAGGCCGATTGCCGCCAGCCGGTCTTTCATCCATTTCGGGGTTTCCGCCTTATTGTTGACGCCCCTGATGTAACGGCCGGTATATACCGGGCAGGCTTCTTTGTCTTCTACCCTGATGGCAACCGGGCTTTTGAAAGTGCCGGCTGTTTTTTTGATTTCCAAGGGTTTTAGACGCCCCAGACCGGCCGCAGCCAGATCACGGGCAATACCACGCACGCCTAAGCATTCCGACCGGTTGGGGGTAATTGAGATTTCAAATACTGGGTCAATGTCCAACACTTCTGCCGCTGGCACACCAACCGGCGTTTCCACCGGCAGGGTAATAATGCCGTTGTGATCCTCGCCGATACAGAGTTCTTTTTCCGAACACAGCATACCAAAACTTTCAACGCCGCGGATTTTGCCGATCGTCAGTTTTTCGTTGTAGCAAGGAATGATTATCCCGACCGGAGCAAAAATACCGATGGTACCTTTTTTGACATTCGGTGCGCCACAGACAACCCGCAGCACTTCTTTACCGGTATTGACCTTCAGCAGGTGTAGGTGATCAGAATCCGGATGCATGACACATTCATCGACTTTGGCGGTCATAAAACCGGCCAGTCTTGCCGCCGGGTTGAAAACCTCTTCCACTTCCAGTCCGATGCGGGTCAGGGTTTCGGCAATCTCATCAACCGTTGCCGTTGTTTCCAGGTGCCCTTTTAACCAAGATAATGTAAATTTCATCGTGCCAATCCTCCGTTGTTGCTCAGGCCGCCAGTCATTGAAGATTCGTCCAAAGGCATGAAGCCATAGTGTTTCAGCCAGCGCAGATCCGATTCAAAAAAGGTGCGCAGGTCGGGGATGCCGTATTTGAGCATTGCCAGCCGATCAAGTCCGACACCGAAAGCAAACCCCTGATATTCGTCGGGATCAACACCACCGGTGGCCAGAACTTTCGGATGAACCATGCCGCAGCCCAAAATCTCCAGCCAGTCATTACCCTCACCGATCTTCAGCTCGTCTTTTCCCTTTTTGCAGCCAATGTCCATTTCTGCTGAAGGTTCGGTAAATGGGAAGTAAGACGGACGATAGCGAACCTTGATGTTGTCAACTTCAAAAAACGCACGAACAAAATCATAGAGGCAGCCTTTCAAATGTGCCATGGTGGTGGTTTTGTCGATTACCAGCCCTTCCACCTGGTGGAACATCGGGGTATGGGTGGCGTCATAATCGCTGCGGTAGGTGCGGCCGGGCGCAATGACGCGAATCGGTGGTTTTTTATTTTCCATGGTACGTATCTGCACCGGAGAAGTGTGGGTACGAACTACAAAACTGTCATCAAAATCGGCACTTTCTGGATTGGGAATATAAAAGGTATCCTGCATCTGACGCGCCGGGTGGTCGGCAGGCATATTGAGTGCATTAAAATTGTGAAACTGATCTTCAATATCCGGCCCTTCGGCAACCTCAAACCCCATTTCGCCAAAGATAGCCACCACTTCTTCATAAATCTTTGAAACCGGGTGGATACGTCCTTGGGTTTCCGGACGAACTGGCAGGGTTACGTCGATGCTCTCTTCAGCCAGACGACGATTGAGCTCAAGCGTTTCCAATTCGTTTTTGCGTTTTTCAATAGCACTTTCGACCGCGGTTTTCAAAAGATTGAGCTTTTTACCGGTGGCAATTTTTTCTTCGACAGGCAAAGCTCCCAAGCCTTTCATTTTTTCGGTGATGCAGCCTTTTTTCCCAAGCGCAGCAACCCGCATTTCATCAAGCGCTTTTAGGTCTGCCGCCGTAGCAATCTCCGCCAGCAGCCTATTTTGCAAATCTTCTATATTTTCCATTACTTTCCCCGTATACAAACAAAAAGAGCCTGACCCAAATGCTCGAGGCAGACTCCTTTTTATTTCGCATTATAAAAAATTACTTCAAAGCGTCCTTAGCCTCAGCGACTAACTTGGCAAATGCCTCGGGCTCTTTTAATGCGATATCAGCCAAAACTTTACGATCAAGCTCAATACCTGCTTTGTTGAGCCCGTTCATAAATCGGGAGTATGTTATATCATTGAGTCTTGCGGCAGCACCAATACGCTGAATCCACAGCGAGCGGAAACTTCTTTTCTTTGCTCTTCTGTCACGGTAAGCATATTGCAAAGCTTTTTCAACTTTTTCAACAGCTACTCTGAATACGTTTTTGGAACGACCTCTGTATCCTTTCGCCATAGCCAGAATTTTTTTGTGGCGGGCGCGGGCCGTTACACCTCTTTTAACACGAGACATCTATACATCCTCCTACAAATACGGTAAAAACTGTTTGACGATCTGGACATCACACTCGGCCACCAAAGTGGTACCGCGAGCCTGTCTTTTCATCTTCTGGGTTTTGCAGAAGAGACAATGTCTCTTTTTGGCAAAGTTTCTCTTCAACTTGCCGGTGCCGGTTATGCCGAAGCGTTTTTTAACCGAACTTTTTGTTTTTAATTTTGGCATTTTATTTCCTTTCCAACAATTTAGATGGTTTTCAAACGATACAAAGGCATGCCTTTAGCCCGTGCATCTTTCAAAATCGTTTTGGTTTATATATCATAAATCTTTCTTTGGCAAGTCTTTTTTCCATCAAATTCCGGAAAAAACCGCAATTTGTATTGCAATTTTGCCGTTCTGACGATATAACCTTTGCTAAATAAGGAGATTTTGATGATTTTTAACCAGTTTGAACGACTTATGGCGCGCCGTTATCTCCGGGCCAAACGCAAAGAAGGTTTCATTTCGGTCATTACCGGTTTTGCTTTTACCGGCATTGCCTTAGGCGTGGCTACGCTGATTATCGTGATGTCGGTGATGAATGGGTTCAGAACCGAACTTTTAAACCGGATATTGGGTATCAACGGGCATATCAACATCGTTTCTGCCGGTAGCGTCCCTTTTAACAACTATGTACAGGCAATCGGCGAAATTGATAAATTCAACAATGTCGAAAATGCGTTCCCGATGATCGAAAAACAGTTGCTCGCCTCTTCCGGCCGGGCGGCGGAGGGCGTTATGGTCCGCGGTATGCGCAAAGAAGATATTTTAGAAAAAACGACATTAAAAAACGGTATGCTTGATGTCAATATGGACGAGTTTGAGGACAACAACGTCATTGTCGGCTACCGGCTGGCGCTCAAAATGGGGCTGATCCCGGGAGATGAAATCACCCTTATCTCCCCCAACGGAAAAATCACCGCTTTCGGTACCGTGCCGCGGATGAAATCTTACAGGATTGCGGGAACTTTCAATCTCGGAATGTTTGAGTATGATTCAAACTTTGTCTTTATGCCGCTTGACACAGCACAGACGTTTTTCGGAATCGGCGATGCCGTAACCAATATCGATGTAACCCTGAAGGACGAAAGCCGGCTTGACGAAACCCGCACGGCGATCGAACAGAGCATTGATCCCGGAACTTATATTTTCGACTGGCGGCAGTCTAACTCCGCCTTTTTCAACGCGATTGAGGTGGAACGCAACGTCATGTTCTTGATTTTGACGCTAATTATTCTGGTGGCTGCATTTAACATCATTACCGGGTTGATCATGCTGGTCAAAGATAAGGGGCGCGACGTGGCAGTGTTACGTACGATGGGTGCCACCAAAGGTATGATCATGCGTATCTTTTTTATGGACGGAGCGTTTATCGGCGTGGTCGGCACCGCACTTGGTCTATTGCTCGGCGTACTGTTCTGCGATAATATCGAAACTATCCGTCAGTTTTTGCAGAATTTATCGGGAAGAGAACTATTTTCGGCAGAAATTTATTTTCTTTCCCAGCTACCGGCAAAAATAGACTTTACGGAAGTTGCTGTGATTGTCGCAATATCCCTGCTGCTTTCTTTCCTGGCTACGATCTACCCAGCATACCGGGCGGCCAAAATGGACCCCGTGGAGGCGCTGCGCTATGAATAAAAATAATGAAAATATACTGGAGCTGAAAAATATCCGCAAAAGTTTCAAACAAGGTTACCAAAAGCTTGACGTCCTGACCGGCGTAGACTTTGAAATAAAAAGTGGCGAGATTATTGCTTTGGTCGGTCCATCGGGGTCGGGAAAATCCACGCTGTTGCAGATTGCCGGCCTACTAGAGGCTCCTTCTGCCGGGAAAATTCTGTTTAACGGGCAAACCTGTTCTAAGCTCGGCGACGGACTGCGAACCCTGCTGCGACGCGACTATCTCGGCTTTGTTTATCAGTACCACAACCTGCTGCCCGACTTTGACGCGCTGGAAAACGTAATGCTGCCGCAGATGATTGCTGGCAGAAAAGAAAAAACGGCCAGAGAAAGAGCCAAGTGGCTGCTTGAACGACTTAATCTCGGCGGACGGTTGAAACACCGTCCAGCCGAAATGTCCGGCGGCGAACAGCAGCGGGTGGCCATTGCCCGGGCTTTGGCAAATGCCCCGAAACTGCTACTGGCAGATGAACCAACAGGCAACCTTGACCCGAAAACTTCAGACATTGTGTTTGCTGAACTGCTGAATATCGTCAAAGAAACAGGTCTTTCCGCATTGATTGCCACCCACAACATGGAACTGGCTTCAGCAATGGACCGCAAGGTCAAGCTGACCAACGGCAAACTGGTTAATACCGGAATTTCCGGACTAATCTCGGAACAAAATTTTTATTAGCACCGGCTGTTTAAAAAGTATTGAGGAGAAACAAAAATGAAAAAAGCAATTTGCACCATCTTGTTTTCAGCATTGGTTGTTCCTTTGACGGCAAATGCCAAATATAACCCACCCAAAGATGTTCCCATGATTACTTATGCTCAGAAGATCGCTGTAACCCAGATGAACAGCCTTGACGCTGACGGGGACGGCAAACTTAGTCGAGAAGAATTTACGGGGAAAACGGCCAAATATACCAGAACGGAAGAAAAAAACGCACGCCGGGCACGCAAAAAAGGTATTTACCAAACTCCATCTCAGCAGTTTGACGCCGCGGATAAGGATGGGGACGGTTTTCTGACCTTTCAGGAACTGTCAGATTATATTGCGGAATATCAAAAACTCGATAAGGGACGCGCCCGTTATTACTAAAACTTAGGACATCATACAAAGGCGAAGAATTCTGCTATTTTTTGTCTCATCTGCGCCATATGTTCGAGCTGCCGGAAGAATTTGAGTCCGGTGTTTGGGAACTAAAAATCGAATTCTCGGAAATAATAATAAATAAAAATGCCACCTTTTTTCTCAGAAGAAGGCAGTGTCTTTGAATATTTCCCAGGCATTACATTTCCAGCTCAAAAAATTCGCAGTTGTCAAAACGGCGGAATGTCTTAAAAAAGCGGTAATATAAATTATACATCAGAGCACCGTGGCTGACCACACCGACCACAGGGGACATACTTTTGCCCGCAATTTGCCGGAGCGCTTTCAGTGCCCGTTCGACACTCTGGTTGATCGTTTCCCCGCCGGGCAGGGAAATATCAAAACGTCTAGGACTCTTCTCGTTGTTAATTACCTCAAACACATGCCCGTAAATTTTGTGAGCCTCGCTGGAGAGCATTCCCTCCGCCTCACCGAAATGAACCTCTTCCAAACCGGCAACCGGTCTTACCACGCTGCAGGTTTCGGCGGCGGCAATTTCTGCCGTCTGGCGGGCGCGGAGCATCTCAGAACAATAAATAACGGGCAGATCAAAAGCCTTCAGTTTTTCACCCAAAGCCGCAGCCTACGCGTGGCCGGTATCGTTTAAGGGCATATCGACGCCCGCGCCCTGCACGATTTCCCGGACATTGCCGTCAGTTTGTCCGTGGCGGATAATCAACAGTTTCACTTTTTCCCTCCTATACCAAAATTCTTGCCAACCGGTCATGCCGGGTCAAATATAATTTGCAGGCCAGTGCCTTTTTTACCCCCAGCAGGTGCGGTTTTAACGCACCGCTTTGAAAAAGCTCCGCCGCATAAGCCCGGGCTTTATCCAGCCGTTCCTGCCGATCGGCGCCGATGATTTTCCGCAAAGGCTGCGATACCAGCGATTTGAAAATAAAACGGGTCAGATAAAAATCGAGATTCTCTCTGACGGTGCCTTCAACGGACGAGGCGGCAAAAAAACGCTCCAGTTCAAATGCGGCCCCGGCATGGGAACGAACATATTTTTCCGTAATCCCCTGTTTGGAAACGGAAGCATCATTTTCACGGTAATAAAGCAGACGGATACCGGTTGAAACCATGGATTTTACTGTCAGCAGCATTTTCATGGTGAAGACGGTATCTTCCGCCGGCTGCACGCCGAGCGGAAATTCGACCTCAGCGATTGCCCGGCGGCAGTAGAGTTTGTTCCAGATATAAATCGGCAGGCCTTTCCGATCCTGAAAAAAATCTTTTAGAGGCGTATCGGAAAAAGACGCCTTTCCGGCAACGGACGCGGCATCAAAATGTTTGAGCGACAAATCACTGACATAGTCGTTGGGCACAAAATGAATTTGGAAAGCCGCTACATCCGCATTGCGACGACATATCATTTCATGCAAAATCTCCAACGCCTGTGGATGAAACATATCGTCCTGATCCAAGAAGGCAATAAATGGCGAGACAGCCTCTTTTATCCCCCGGTTGCGGGCAGCGGAAACTCCGCCATTTTCCTGTGTTATCAGGTGGAAACGAGAATCCTGCCGACAATATTCGCCGGCGATTTCCGCCGTTTCATCGGTGGAACCATCATTTATCAGCAACACTTCAAAATCTTTAAACGTCTGCGCTTTCACGGAATCAAGGCACGGACGCAGATGGCGGACAGCGTTGTACAACGGGATAATAAGGGAAATTTCCGGCATTTTTTCACCTTAAAAACAAGTTTCATTTTTAATTTTAACTATCATTTCCTTAAAGATTAGGCAACTGTTATTTTTAGAAATTGACATCATTTAAAAAACGGCAGATAATAAGGTAAACAGGATTATTGCGAAGAACTTGAAATGGGAAATTACGGCAGTTTCTCCACCCCGTTCGGGCATTGTACGCTTTATGATGACGGTGATTCCCTGACCCGGTTGGTTTTTGCTGGTGTCAAAGGAGGGAAGCCGACGCCGATGATTCTTGCCGCTGCCCGCCAACTGGAAGAATATTTTGCCGGCAAAAGAAAATTTTTTAACCTGCCGCTGGCACCGAAAGGAACCGCCTTCCAACAAAAAATATGGACGCTCCTGCAACAAATCCCTTACGGAGAAGCCATCAGCTACAAACAGCTTGCAGCTGCGGCCGGCAACGAAAAAGCCTGCCGTGCGGTCGGCGGCGCCAACAACAAAAACCCATTGCCCATTTTTATCCCCTGCCACCGGGTTATCGGCGTAAACGGAAGCCTGACCGGTTATGCAGGTGACCTGAAAATCAAACAATTTTTGCTGGAGCTTGAACAAAAATGCCGCTGATTGCTTTATTGTTGTTGTTTATGGGAGCCGTTTTTATCTTTGACCGGCAGATTTTCTTTCGTGTATTTTATGTTTTGTTCAATTTGTGGTTGCCTGTCTTGTTTTTGACCGCGGCCGGCGCCCTGACTGTGCGGTTGCCGTGGGTACCCTGGTTTGATCAGGAGGGAATAGCCGACATTGTTTTTATTTATCTGATGTTGCTTACTACGGTTTCGGCTTTGCTACAATTTTTCCTCTGCCGCCTGCTCGCGCTTTCACCAATAGCGCCCCTTATCCCCGCGACTGTGGCTGTTGTTTTGGTTGCAGCTTTGCTTTACCCCTCTTTGCAGGCCATTATGGCAATACTATTGTTGGCCGCATTGGTTCTGCAAATTGTCTTTTTAGCATTGGGACTGAAAAAATTTTTCAGCTGAGCGCTTCACATCCAACCGCTTTTGATCACATTTTTGCCGAACTTATCTTCCAGTTCGTCCCAGGCGACAGACAGCGGACTGCTCTTGAAACTGAGGCGCTCAAACAGCTCCGGCTGATAGCTACTTTGAGATACCAACCCGGACAAAATGACCCCGCTGCTGCGGTAAAGCATGCCCGGACAATATATTTTTTCCAAAAGAGGTATTATCAGCCGACTGATTTCCAGCTCGGCATCAGAGGCCGCCGGCAGTTTTGTTTTTTCGGAAAAGACCATAAAATCTTTTGTACGCAGCATAATCCCCGCTACCGTGCAGAAACAACCATCCTTGCGCATCCGCCGACAGGCCCGGTGCAGATGATAATGCAACTGTGCTTTCAACAGCTCCCGGTCATTGGAAAAAGCCGGCAAAACAGATGTATCCTGCACAGACTGTGGCAGTGCCGGAGCGATTTCCAGCCGCCGCATATAAAACCCTAGCAGTTCATATTTCAGATCCAGCCCGATAATTCCCATTTGTTTACGGATAACCGGATCCGGACAACTGACAAAATCCCAGGCAGTAAAAACGCCGCTGTAAGCCATATGTTTGGCATGGCTGCGTCCGATGCCGCTGACATCCGTAATATCGGTTTCGCGCAAAATTTTTTCCACGCCCGACGGCTCAATCAAAAAAACACCGCCGGCACTTTTGGCCTTGTCACTTGCCAGCTTGGCCAACAGTTTGGACGGCGCTATCCCGACCGACACGGGAATTGACGTTTCTTTAAGGATTTTTTCCCTGATGCGGACAGCCAACACCGCATAATTCATTTTATAAACCTTATCAAACGAAGTTAAATCGGCATAGGCCTCGTCTACAGACACCACTTCTACATCGGGCACAATTCTCCGCAGGCAGCCCATTACTTTGTGTGAAAAAGAACGGTACAGCTCATGACGGGCGTTTTTGTAAATAACTGCGGGAAATTCTTTTTTGGCCATAAACATTGGCATTCCCATTTTGACGCCTACCCGCTTGGCCTCCGCCGAACGGGAAACAACGCAACCGTTCTCCCCGGTAATCACACATACCGCTTTGCCGCGGAGCGTCCGGTCAACGGCTCTTTCACAACTGACAAAAAAACTGTCGCAATCAACCAAAGCAATAACGTGCTCTTTCATCTGCACCTCTTTTATTCTTTTCGTTCTTGTTTTGTTCTATGTCTACAAATTTATTTTGTCAACCCCCGAGACTTTTATTCCGTTTTTGCAAAAAGCTTGTTTTTACGCTGAAAGAGGATATAAATGAAGATTGCTGTACATATTTTCAGGATAAAGCCATGAAAAAAGCCCTGCTGATCATAGACGTTCAATACGCCGCCATCACAGAATACATCGACGCTCTGCCGGAAAGAATAGAAAACTACAGATGCATTATTCCCATATTTTTGTTTCTCGCTTTGTCAACGCCGGCAGTCCACTACTCAAATTATGGACTAGCCAGGATACGGCCGTGAAGAACGGGCCTTTTCGCCAGCTCCGCAAGCTGTGGTTTTTGAAAAAAATTTATTCTTCCTTTTTACCGGTGATGTCTGATTTTGACGAAATCTACCTGTGCGGCTTTGACACCGACACCTGCGTTTATAAAACTGCCCTTGACCTGATTGAACACGGTATCCGGCCGCTGGTTCTGGCTGACTACTGCGGCAGCGCATCGGCAAAGATCCATCGTGCGGGACTTGAACTGCTAAAAAGAAACATCGGGGAACAAAATATATTTTTCGGCAGGTTTTAAAAAATCTGATTGACTAAAAACAATCTTGGTGATAAATGCAATATTAAAATTATTTCGGGACGTAGTTCAGCCTGGTAGAGCGCTTGCATGGGGTGCAAGAAGTCGGAGG